>NZ_JBHTVQ010000002.1:61261-197356 GCF_042792855.1 Streptomyces sp. NPDC056600 | reverse complement strand
GGCCGCCCCCCTTCCTCCCCCCGGCCATGAAGGAGCACCCCCATGTCCTGGCTCCACCACCCCCTCAGCCGCAGAACCGTGTTCACGGCGGCCACCGGCGCCGCCCTCGCCGCGGCCACGCCCCGCGCCCAGGCGGCCCCCGCCCCCGACGCCACCGCTCCCGCGGCGGGCGCCCTGGCCGCGGCCGCCTACACCAACCCCGTCGTCTGGCAGGACTTCGCGGACGTCGACATCATCCGCGTCGGCGACACCTACTACATGTCGGCGTCCACCATGCACTACTCGCCCGGAGCCCCCGTCCTGCGCTCGTGGAACCTGGTCGACTGGGAGTTCGCCGGCCACTCCGTGCCGGTGCTGGACTTCGGCGCCAAGTACGACCTGTCCGGCGGGCGCGGCTACGTGCGCGGCATCTGGGCGTCCTCGCTCAACCACCGCCGCAGCGACGACACGTTCTACTGGATCGGCCAGATCGACTTCGCGCGGACCTACGTGTACACCGCCCGCACCGTCGAGGGCCCGTGGACGCGGCGCGCGGAGCTCCCGCAGGTCTACTACGACGCGGGGCTGCTCGTGGACGACGACGACACGATGTACGTGGCCTACGGCAACACCCGCATCAGCGTCGCCCAGCTCTCCGGCGACGCCCGGAGCCAGGTCCGGGCGCAGGAGGTGTTCGTCACCCCCTCCTCCGTCGGGACGCTGGAGGGTTCCCGCTTCTACAAGATCAACGGCCGCTACTACATCTTCGTCACCCGCCCGGCGAACGGTCAGTACGTCCTGAAGTCGGACTCCGGCCCCTTCGGCCCCTACACGATGAAGCAGTTGCTGCTGGACCTGCCGGGGCCCATCCCCGGCGGGGGCGTCCCGCACCAGGGAGGGCTGGTGAGCACCCCGCAGGGCCAGTGGTACTACATGGCGTTCGTGGACGCCTACCCCGGCGGCCGTGTGCCGGCCCTCGCCCCCGTCACCTGGACCTCCGACGGGTGGCCGGTGCTCCAGCTCGTCAACGGCGCCTGGGGGGCCTCGTACCCGGCCCCCGAGCTGCCGGCCCCGCCCCGCGCGACCAGGCCGCTGACCGGCGTCGACACCTTCCCGGGGCCCGCGCTCGGCCCCCAGTGGGAGTGGAACCACAACCCGGACACCAGCCGGTTCACCGTCGGCGGCGGGCTCACGCTGCGGACCGCCACCACCACCTTCGACCTGTACTCCGCCCGCAACACGCTCACCCACCGCATCCAGGGCCCCACCTCGACCGCGACGATCGTCCTCGACCACTCCGGCATGCGCGACGGCGACCGCAGCGGACTCGCCCTGCTGCGCGACTCCTCGGCCTGGATCGGCCTCAAGCGCGACAACGGCACGACCCGCGTGGTGATGGTCAACGGCATCACCATGGACGGCGAGTGGAAGACCAGCAACACGGGCGCCGAGGCCGCCGGAGCATCCGTCCAGGGCAGCCGCGTCTGGCTGCGCGCCACCGCCGACATCCGCCCCGGCAGCGGCCGCCAGGGACACCTCTCCTACAGCACCGACGGCGTGACCTTCTCCCCGCTGGGGCCGGCCCTCACCCTCAAGAACGAGTGGCAGTTCTTCATGGGCTACCGCTTCGGCATCTTCAACTACGCCACCGTCGCCCTCGGCGGCTCGGTCCGCGTCGAGCGCTTCGAGCTGACCGCCGGGACCCCCGCCGCCCCCGCCTCCGCCGTCACCCTCCGGGCCCGCGCCAACGACCGTTACGTCTGCGCCGACAACGCCGGGGCCTCGCCGCTGATCGCCAACCGCACCACCGCCGGCAACTGGGAGACGTTCGACCTCGTCGACCTCGGCAACGGCGACGTCGCGCTGCGGGCCCGCGCGAACGACCGCTTCGTCTCCGCCGACAACGCCGGGGCCTCGCCGCTGATCGCCAACCGCACCACCGCCGGCAACTGGGAGACGTTCCGCCGGGTGAACAACTCCGACGGCACCGTCAGCCTGCGCGCACGGGCGAACGACCGGTACGTCAGCGCCGAGGACGGCGGCGCCTCACCGCTGATCGCCAACCGGACCACGATCGGCCCCTGGGAGTCGTTCACGCTCGCCCCGGCCTGAGGCACCGGCGCCGCCTGCCGGGGCGGGTCCGGTGCGACCTGCCGGGGCCGGTACGGCGGCCCCGGCAAACCGACCCCCACCTCGCGCTTGTCCGGCCGGTCCAGCCACTGACCCCCGAAGGGTGTCAGGAGTGTCTGCTGCTCGGCTCACCGTGGGTCCACCTGAGGCTCTGCCTGACCTGCGGCCACGTCGGCTGCTGTGATTCCTCGCCGAACCGGCACGCGCGTCGTCACGCCGCCACCGACGGCCATCCGATCGCCGCGTCGCTGGAGTCCGGCGAGGACTGGCGGTGGTGCTTCGTGCACGAGGCGTTCGTGTGATGCCCGGCGACGAGACGCGGCCAAGTGCGGCACAGCTGCCGGAGGAGGCGAAGGAGAGCGTCCCCTTCGAGACCGCCGACACCTACGGCGCCTATCCCCGCCTGCCGGACGACCAGTTGGCCCGCCTGGCGCAGCGTGGCCGGCGGCGCGAAGTCGACGCCGGTGACGTGCTGATCCGGGAGGGGGAGCGGTGCGAGACCTTCTACGTCGTCCTCAGCGGCTCGGTCGCCGTCGTCGAGGGGTACGGCACGCCCGACGAACGTCTGCTGCGTGTGCACGGCCCCGGGCGCTTCATCGGCGAGCTCGGCCTCCTGAACGGACAAGTGGCCCTCTACACCGCTACGGTCAGGGACCCCGGTGAGATCCTCGCCCTGTCCATGGACCAGCTGCGCGACCTGGTGGCCCGGGACGCCGTCCTCGGCGATCTGATGCTGCGCGCCTGCCTCGGCCGCCGTGCCCTGCTCGTCGGGCAGGGCGCCGGTTTCCGCATCGTCGGCTCGCGCTATTCGCCCGACACCCGGCGGCTGCGTGAGTTCGCCGCCCGCAACCGGCTGCCGTACCGCTGGATCGATCTGGAGACGGACGACGAGGCCGAGGAGCTGCTGCGCCGCTTCGGTGTCGGCCCGGAGCAGACACCGCTCGTCGTCTGGCGGGACAGCACTCTGTTGCGCAACCCCAGCAACGCGGAACTGGCCCGGCTCATGGGCCTGCCCTCACTGCCCGCGGGAATCCGTCACGGCGATCTCCTGATCGTCGGCTCCGGACCCGGCGGTCTCGCCGCAGCGGTGAACGCCGCCTCGGAGGGTCTCGGTACGACCCTCGTCGAGGCGATGGCCACCGGCGGCCAGGCCGGGACGTCGTCCCGCATCGAGAATCTACTGGGCTTCCCCTCCGGCATCTCCGGCGCCGAGCTCACCGACCGCGCCGTGCTCCAGGCCGACAAGTTCGGCGCCCGGATCAGCGTCCCGGCGGAGGCGGCCCGCATCGAACCGCGGGACGGCCACTACGCCGTCGGATTCGACGACGGCAGCGAGATCACCGCCCGCACCGTCGTCCTGGCCACCGGCGCCCGCTACCGCCGCCTGCGAGCGCCCGGCATCGAACACCTGGAGGGAACGAGCGTCCACTACTCGGCGACCTTCCACGAAGCCCAGCAGTGCCGCACCGACCCGGTGGCCGTCGTCGGCGGCGGCAACTCCGCGGGCCAGGCCGTACTCTTCCTGGCCGGTTACGCACCGCGGGTGTATCTGCTCGTCCGTGGGCCGAGCCTCGAGGCGCGCATGTCCCGGTACCTGATCGATGCCCATGGCGGCACGTGGCGCCGGGGTTACCTCGGCGGCGTCTGTGGGCACCTGGGATCGCGGGGCAGCCGACGAGAGGGTCCAGTCATGCGGATGTCGTCGCAGGGCGTTACGGTCGTGGCTCTCCTGGCGGATCCGGACGCGCCGACGGAGATCGCGCAGCGTATGGCCCTGACACTTTCTGCTCGGCTCACCGACAGGTCGGGCCAGGGACGACGATTCGACGTCGAGGTGGTCAGCGAGCCCTTCACCTCGGGGACGGAGGACCTGCCCACCTTGATGCGCCGGATCGTGGACCGTAGGAGTACGGAGAACTGGGACACCGTCGTGGCCCTCACCGACCTTCCGCTCCACTCGCACGGGCGGAAGCTCGTCGCGAATCTGAGCCACGAACACGGTTCAGCGCTGATCTCCCTTCCCTCACTGGGGGGCTTGCGGTTGCAGACGAGGGCCCGGCAGACCGTCGAAGAAGCCGTGCTCGACCTGGTGGGTCCGCAGAGCACCGGGGCTGAAGGGCCGCCGCGAAGTCGGCCGCATCCGGGGCCCTTCGTCAGTCGTCTCGCGCCTGTTCGGCCGGGCCCGATCGGTGAGGAAGAGACCGCCGACCTTCGGTACGTCATCAGTGGGGCGCGCGGTTACCTGCGGGTACTCATCGGCATGGTCCGCGCCAACCGGCCGTGGCGGTTGGTGCCGGGCCTGTCGAAAGCCCTGGCGGCCGCACTCGCCACGGGAGCAGTCGCCACCGTGGACTCCACCGTCTGGAGCCTGGCCCAAACCCTGAGCGTGCCACGCCTCGCGATCGCCATGATCGGTTCCGTCGCGCTCATGATCGGCTGGCTGATCGTGGACGCGGAGCTGTGGCATCGGTCGACGGAGGACTCCCCGGAGGCGAGGCAGAGAGCGCGGCTCTACAACGCCTCCACGGTGGTGACCGTGGGTATCGGGGTGCTCGTCTCGTACGTGGGTTTGATGCTCATCAACTGGGTGTGGGCGCTCTTCATCCTCAACGACCACGTGTTCGCTTCCATGACACGAACCCCGCTGCGCGCCGAGGAGTACGTGACACTGTCCTGGTTCGTCGCTTCGGTCGCCACCGTGGGCGGTGCGCTGGGGTCAGGCCTGGAGAGCGACGAGGCGATCCGGGCAGCCGCCTACTCCAAGCGCGAACAGGAACGTCGCAACAGCCTCGAGGACGATGGCGCTGACTGACCGGGGTCCGGGACCCGGATACAGCGTGGCCGGTCCCGGAGGAGGTCGGGCCGCACCAGCCTCCGTCCGCCCCCGTTTCCGTTCGCCTGCGGATGAGGGCCGGCCTGTCGGGGGGCGCCTGCGTTGTCCCGGGGGCATCCTGGGGGCACTGGCAGTCGGTGGCAGCCGTGGAGAAGGGTCCGGTCGTGAGGGTGTCGTCGCAGGGCGTTACGGTCGTGGCTCTCCTGGCGGATCCGGACGCGCCGACGGAGGTCGCTCAGCGCATGGCCCGGGTACTCGCTGCCCGGCTCGCCGACAGGTCGGGCGGGGGGAGACGGTTCGACGTCGAGGTGGTCAGTGAGCCCTTCACCGCGGAGACGGAGGACCTGTCCACGTTGACGCACCGGATCATGGACCGCGCGCGTGCGGAGCACTGGGACATCGTCGTGGCCCTCACCGACCTTCCGCTGCACTCGCACGGGCGCAAGATCGTGGTGGATCTGAGCCATGAACACGGCTGGGCGCTGCTGTCCCTTCCGTCGCTGGGGAGCCTGGGTTTTCAGAGAAGGGCCCGGCGGACGGTGGAAGAAGTCGTGCTCAGCCTGGCGGGTGCGCGAGGCACCGGGGCCGTGGAGCCTTCTCAGCGGCTTTCACCGGGACGTTTCGCCGGTCGTCTCGCGCCTGTTCACCCGGCCCCGGTCGGTGAGGAGGAGACCGCTGACCTCCGGTACGTCGTCAGCGGACCGCGCGGATACCTCAGGGTGCTCTTCGGTATGGTCCGCGCCAACCGGCCGTGGCGGTTGGTCCCGGGTCTCTCGAAGGCCCTGGCCGCCGCACTCGCGACGGGAGCGGTCGCCACCGTGAACTCCACCCTCTGGAGTCTGGCCGCGTCCCTGGGCACACCACGCCTCGTGATCGCCATGGTCGGTTCCGTCGCGCTCATGATCGGCTGGCTGATCGTGGATGCGCGCCTGTGGCATCGATCGACGGAGGCATCACCGGAGGAGAGGCGGAGGACGGCTCTGTACAACGCGTCCACGGTCATGACCGTGGGTATCGGGGTGATCGTCTGCTACGCGGGTTTGCTGGTCGTCAACTTGATGTGGGCGCTCTTCATCCTCAACGACCGGGTCTTCACCTCCATGACACGGACCCCGCTGCACGCCTCGGAGTACTGGACGCTCTCCTGGTTCGTCGCTTCGGTCGCCACGGTGGGTGGCGCGTTGGGGTCGGGCCTGGAGAGCGACAAGGCGATCCGGGCGGCCGCCTATTCCAAGCGCGAACAGGAACGTCGCCGCATGCTGGAGAAGGACCAGGATTAGCCGGTGGCTGGACGCGCGAATCCGCCGATCCATCGGCGGATCGGCCGTTTCGCGCCGAAGGCCGACGGGGACCCGAATGGCAGGCGCCGGAGGAGCGCCGGAGTTCCCTCCGGTGGGCCGACGGCGCCTCCGTTCCATCCGATCCGGGTGAGCGGCCTGCAGAGACGTGCCGGAGCCGCGGCCCCCGTCCCACCAGTCGTCGGGGGCCGGTCGCCCTGTGCGGTCTCATCACCGCCGGGCCGTGGAATCACGGCGCGGCACCAGGGAAGTCATCATGAAGGCAGCGGTATATGAAGGTCCGCGAACGGTCACGGTGAAGGACGTACCGGACGCGAAGATCGAGCATCCCTGCGACATCATCGTCAAGATCACCAGTACCAACATCTGCGGTTCGGACCTGCACATGTACGAGGGCCGTACCTCGTTCGAGTCCGGCCGCACCCTGGGACACGAGAACATGGGCCAAGTCGTGGAGGTCGGCTCGGCCGTCAGCAAGGTCCAGGTCGGCGAGTACGTGGTTCTGCCCTTCAACATCGCCTGCGGCTTCTGCAAGCAGTGCGAGCGAGGTCTGACCAACTACTGCCTGACCATGCAGCCGGAGCCGGCCCTCGCGGGAGCCGCCTTCGGTTTCGCCGACATGGGCCCCTACCAGGGCGGCCAGGCGGAACTGCTGCGTGTGCCCTACGGCGACTTCAACGCGCTGCGTCTGGGCGAGGACGCCGCCGAGCGGCAGACCGACTACGTGATGCTCGCCGACATCTTCCCCACCGGCTATCACGCCACCGAGATGGCCCATGTCAAGCCGGGCGACCAGACCGTCGTCTTCGGGGCCGGCCCCGTCGGGCTCATGGCGACGTATTCCGCCCTCATCAAGGGCGCCGGCCGCGTCTGGACGGCCGACCACCAGCCCGACCGGCTGCGCAAGGCGGAGGAGCTCGGAGCCATTCCCATCAACACCGCCGAGCAGGACCCGGCAGAGGTCGTCAAGGAGGCCACCCTCGGTCTGGGCGCCGACAACGGCTGCGAGTGCGTCGGCTACCAGGCACACGATCCCCAGGGACACGAGGACGCCAGCCTCACACTCAACGGACTGATCGACTCGGTGCGGTTCACCGGCGACATCGGCGTGGTGGGCGTGTTCCTGCCCCAGGACCCCGGCGGTGCGGAGGCCCAAGGGGAACTGGAGGCGCAGGGCAAGGTTCCGATCGACTTCGGCATGATGTGGTTCAAGGGTCAGCACATGGGCACCGGGCAGGCGCCGGTGAAGAAGTACAACCGGGCGCTGCGGGACCTGATCGCCGGCGGGAAGGCGGAGCCGAGCTTCCTCGTCTCCCACGAACTCGGCCTGGACGAGGCTCCCACCGCCTACGAGCACTTCGACACCCGCGACGAAGGCTGGACCAAGGTGGTCCTGCACCCCGACGGACACGGCAACGGCCACAAGCGGTAGGACTCCTTAGGCCGCCGGCCCGGCCGCACCGTCTGTCTGGCACGCGCCCGCACACGAAGCGAGCCGCGCGGCTCCAGGCGGTCACATGTCGGCAGCACGGTGAGGGAAGCCGTGGGTGGACCATGCTTCCCGGGTAGGTCCCGAGCGAGGCGTGACCCGGCGATGTGACACCTTGTGACGGATGAGAGGGTCGGAGGGTGAGTGAGACGAAGACCCCGGCCCTCCAATTCCGCTTCGACGGGCCGGAACACGCTCCGGTGCTGATCGTGGGACCCTCCCTCGGCACCACCTGGCACATGTGGGACCGGCAGGTGCCCGAGCTCGCGCGGCAGTGGCGCGTGCTGCGCTGGGACCTGCCCGGGCACGGCGGGGCGCCCGCCTACCCCGCCGGGTCGGTCGCCGAGCTGGCGGCCCGGCTGCTGGCCACCCTCGACGGGCTGGGCGTGCGCCGCTTCGGGTACGCGGGCTGCGCGCTGGGCGGCGCGGTCGGTCTGGAACTGGCCCTGCGGCACCCCGAGCGGGTCGCCTCGCTGGCGCTGATCGCCGCCTCGCCCCGCTTCGGCACCCCGGACGAGTTCCGCCAGCGCGGCGTGGTGGTGCGCAGCAACGGGCTGGAGCAGATCGCCCGTTCGTCCCCGGAGCGCTGGTTCACCGGCGGGTTCGCCGCCGCCCAGCCCGCCATCACCGAGTGGGCCGTGCAGATGGTCCGCACCACGGACCCCGGGTGCTACATCGCCGCCTGCGAGGCGCTCGCCGGGTTCGACGTGCGCGCGGAACTGGGCCGGATCGGAGTCCCGACGCTGGTGCTGGCCGGGTCCGACGACCAGGTCACCGGCCCCGCCGAGGCACGCACCCTGGTCGCCGGCATCCCCGACGCCCGCCTCGCGGTGGTCCCCGGCGCCTCCCACCTGGTGCCGGTGGAACAGCCCGCCGCCGTCACCGACCTGCTGGTCCGGCACTTCTCGTCGGCCTGGCCGACCGGCCCCGAGGGCCTCGCCGGCCCGTCGGTCTCCTCCGTGAGCCAGAGCGTGTCCCGCCCCCGGGCCATGCCGATCGCCGAACTCGCCCCCGCCCCCGACCGGTCCGTGGCGGGCCACCGTGCCGACCTGTACGACACCGGGCTCAAGCTCCGCCGGGAGGTCCTCGGCGACGCCTACGTGGACCGCGCGCTGGACGAGGCGGACGACTTCTCCGGCGACTTCCAGGAACTGGTCACCCGGCACGCCTGGGGAGACGTGTGGAGCCGGCCGGGTCTGGACCGCCGCGCCCGCAGCTGCGTCGCCCTCGGCGCGCTGGTCGCCGGCGGCCACTGGGAGGAGTTCGCCGCCCACACCCGCGGCGCGCTGCGCAGCGGCCTCACCCCCGACGAGATCCGCGAGGTGCTGCTGCAGACCGCCGTGCACTGCGGACTGCCCGCCGCCAACCGCGCGTTCGCCATCGCCCGGACAGTGGTGCGGGAGGAGACCATGCCCCAGGAGTGAACGCCGCGCGCTCGCCCGGCGAGGCGTCACGCGCTCGCCCGGCGAGGCAGGATGGGGGCATGAAGTTCATCAAGAAGTCCCACTCCTGCGTCCGCCTGGAGAAGGACGGCGGCGTGCTCGTCATCGACCCCGGCATGTTCACCGAGGAGGATGCCCTCACGGGGGCGGACGCCGTCCTGGTCACCCACGAGCACCCCGACCACTTCGACGAGGCCCGCCTGCGCACCGCACTGGAGGCGAACCCGGGGGCCGAGATCTGGACCCTGGCCGCCGTCGCCGACACCCTCTCCGCCGCTTTCCCCGGCCGCGTGCACACGGTCGGCAACGGCGACGCCTTCTCCGTCGCCGGGTTCGACGTCCAGGTGCACGGCGAGCTGCACGCGGTGATCCACCCGGACATCCCGCGGGTCACCAACGTCGGCTACCTGGTCGACGGCCGCGTCTTCCACCCCGGCGACGCGCTCACCGTCCCGCAGTACGCCACGGTCGAGACACTGCTGCTGCCGGTTCAGGCGCCCTGGAGCAAGCTCTCCGAGGTGATCGACTACGTCCGCGAGGTCAAGCCGCAGCGGGCCTACGACGTGCACGACGCGCTGCTCACCGATCTGGCCCGGCCGATCTACGACCGGCCTAGCGGCGCCCCGGGCGGGCCCCACCACCCGCGGCGCCCCCGGGGGGACCCGCCCCCGGTTGCCCCGTCGCCGCGGGGGCCGGCACGGCCGTGCCGTCCCACGCGGGACTGTCGGACCCAGCCGGTAGCGTGGTCCCATGCGTATCGCCACCTGGAACGTGAACTCGATCACCGCCCGTCTCCCCAGGCTGCTGGCCTGGCTCGAGACCAGCGGCACGGACGTGCTGTGTCTGCAGGAGGCCAAGGTCGCCGAGGCGCAGTTCCCCTTCGAGCAGCTGCGTGAGGCGGGCTACGAGGCCGCCGTCAACGCCACGGGCCGGTGGAACGGCGTGGCGATCCTCTCCAGGGTGGGTCTGGAGGACGTCGTCAAGGGCCTGCCGGGCGACCCGGGCTACGAGGGCGTCGAGGAGCCGCGCGCGATCTCGGCGACCTGCGGCCCCGTGCGGGTCTGGTCGGTGTACGTGCCCAACGGCCGCGAGGTCGGGCACCCGCACTACGCCTACAAGCTGCAGTGGTTCGAGGCGCTGCGGGCCGCGGTGGCCGGCGACGCGCAGGGGAGCCGCCCGTTCGCCGTGATGGGCGACTACAACGTGGCCCCCGCCGACGAGGACGTCTTCGACGTGGCGGCCTTCGAGGGGCTCACCCACGTCACCCCGGCGGAGCGGGCGGCGCTCGCCGCGCTGCGGGAGACCGGGCTCGAGGACGTGGTGCCGCGGCCGCTCAAGTACGACCGCCCGTACACCTACTGGGACTACCGCCAGCTGGCCTTCCCCAAGAACCGCGGCATACGGATCGACCTGGTCTTCGGCAACCAGGCGTTCGCCAAGGCGGCCAAGGACGCGTACGTCGACCGTGAGGAGCGCAAGGGCAAGGGCGCGTCCGACCACGCGCCGGTCGTGGTCGACCTCGAGGTCTGACCCGAGCTCCGAAGGCTCGTATCCGGCCCGCGCGCCCCATGGTCAGGGGCCGGGGCCGGTGCCAGTCTGGAAGACATGAACCTTCCCTTCCTGGACCACTGGCGCAGGAGGCGCGGTCCGTCCCGGGGAACGGCGTTGCTCGTGGGCGGATCCGGCCCGGGGACCCGCGGGAGCGCGGGCGACCTCGCGGCGGCCGGCGCGATCGCCGAGCTGCTCGCCGAGTGCGAGCTGCTGCGCGCGCACGCCGCGGGGGAGGGCGTCGCACTGGACGACACCCCGGCCTCCCTGGAGGCGCTCGACCAGCTCGCGCCGCGGTGGCGCGACGACGAGGAGACGGTCCTGCGGCTGGGCAACGACGCGGGGCTGTACCTCGGCAGCGTCGTGGTGCGCGCGGTACCGGGTGCGGTGTGGGAGATCTGGCCCGACGGGCGGCCGGTGGTCCGGCTCGCCTCCGGACGCGAGCTGGACGTCGTCGAGGCGGGCCGTGGCTGGGCGACGGACGGCGCCCCGGAGCTGTGCCACGTCTACGCCGAGGCCGCCGAATCCTGACGCCCCCGCACCCGCGTCCCGGCGCCCGCCCTGTCGCCCTCCGTGGGGCTCTCCCGCCCGGTCGCGCCGAGGCGGTGTCCGAAGTGCGTGTCTCCATCACTTATCGACCGGTCCCGGATAGTTTACGGACCTCACGACACGGCGATGAGCAATGGGGCTGGGCATGGCCTTCGATCCTCTGATCGAGCCTTTGATCGATCTGCGGGGCGTCAACAAGCACTACGGCGACCTGCACGTCCTCCAGGACATCAACCTGACCGTCTCCCGCGGGGAGGTGGTCGTGGTCATCGGCCCGTCCGGGTCGGGCAAGTCGACCCTGTGCAGGGCGATCAACCGGCTGGAGAGCGTCGAGTCCGGCGCCATCCACCTCGAGGGCCGCCCCCTCCCCGAGGAGGGCAAGGCGCTCGCCGGACTGCGCGCCGAGGTCGGGATGGTGTTCCAGTCGTTCAACCTCTTCGCCCACAAGACGGTCCTGCAGAACGTGTCGCTGGCGCAGATCAAGGTCCGCCGCCGCAAGCGCGAGGACGCCGACCGGCGCTCGCGGGAGCTGCTGGAGCGGGTGGGGCTCGCCGCCCACGCCGACAAGTACCCCGCCCAGCTCTCCGGTGGCCAGCAGCAGCGCGTGGCCATCGCCCGCGCCCTGGCCATGGAGCCCACCGCCCTGCTCTTCGACGAGCCGACCTCCGCCCTCGACCCGGAGATGATCAACGAGGTGCTCGAGGTCATGCGGCAGCTGGCCAACGAGGGCATGACCATGGTGGTGGTCACCCACGAGATGGGCTTCGCCCGCTCCGCCGCCAACCGCGTCGTCTTCATGGCGGACGGGAAGATCGTCGAGGACCGCCCGCCCGAGGAGTTCTTCACCGACCCGCGCAGCGAGCGGGCCAAGGACTTCCTGTCCAAGATCCTCAAGCACTGACCGGGGCCGCGCCATGAAGAACCCCGCACGCCGCACGCCCGCCCGGCCCCCGCGGACCGCCGTCCGCGCCCTCCTCGCCGCCGCCCTGCTCCTCGCCGCGGCCGCCTGCGGCAAGGACGGCAGCCCGCCGGTGAAGGGACCGGCCCAGGACAAGCTCCCCACCTACACCGTGAACGAGGACTTCCGGCTGCCCGACTCGCCCACCTGGGTGCGGGCCGAGCGCCGCGGCTACTTCGTCGTCGGCGCCAAGGAGGACCAGCCCTTCCTCGGCGAGCGGGACCCGGCCACCGGCGAGTTCACCGGCTTCGACATCGAGATCGCCCGCATGATGTCCGCCTCCCTCGGCCTCGACCCGGACCGCATCCAGTTCAAGACCATCGCCTCCGCCAACCGCGAGACGGCGCTGCAGAACGGGCAGGTCGACTTCTACGTCGGCACGTACACCATCAACGACAACCGCAAGAAGCTGGTCGGCTTCGCCGGGCCGTACTACATGGCCGGCCAGGGCCTGCTGGTCCGCAAGGACGAGGAGGAGATCAAGGGCCCCGAGGACCTCGCCGGGAAGCGGGTCTGCTCGGCGTCCGGCTCCACGCCCTACCAGCGGATCAGGGACGACTTCCCCGAGGCCGACCTGGTCGCCTACGACTCATACTCGGTCTGTGTCGACAACCTGCTGACCTATCAGGTCGACGCGGTGACCACCGACGACGCCATCCTCATCGGCTACGCCGCGAAGGTCCCCGAGGAGCTGAAGGTGGTGGGCAAGCCCTTCTCCGAGGAGCCCTACGGCATCGGCGTCCCCCGGGAGGACAACGCGCTGCGGTTCGCGCTCGACGACGCCCTGGAGGAGCGGCAGAAGAACGGCGACTGGAAGCGGGCGTACGAGGCCACCCTCGGCCTGTCCGGGGTGCCGGCGCCCCAGCCGCCCCCCATCGACCGTTACCCGGCGGGCTGACGAGGACCGGAACCTGACGTGAACGTACTGATCGACAACTTCTCCACCTACGGCGAGGGCTTCCTCGGAACCGTCGAACTCACCTTCTTCGCCTCGCTGCTCGCCCTCGTGCTGGGCTTCCTGATGGCCTCCTTCCGGGTCGCCCCGGTCGGCTCGCTGCGGGTGATCGGCACGGTGTGGGTGACGGTGCTGCGCAACACCCCGCTGACCCTGCTGTTCTTCGCCGTCCTGCTGGGACTGCCCCGCTTCGGACTGGTGCTGCCCTTCACCGTCTTCGCGGTGCTGGCGCTGGGCTGCTACACCTCGGCGTTCATCTGCGAGGCACTGCGCTCGGGCATCAACACCGTGCCGCGCGGACAGGGCGAGGCGGCCCGCAGCCTCGGCATGACGTTCGGGCAGACCCTGTCGCACGTCATCCTGCCGCAGGCCTTCCGCACCGTCATCCCGCCGATCGGCTCCACCCTGATCGCCCTCGCCAAGAACTCGGCCATCGCGGGCGCGTTCAGCGTCACCGAACTGCTCGGCGTCTACAAGACGCTGGGCGAGCTCGGGTACGACGTCGTGTGGACGTTCGTGTGGATCGCCGTCGGCTACCTGATCATCACCCTCGCCATCAGCGCGCTCTTCAACGTGCTGGAGCGCAAGTGGGGAGTGCCCCGATGACCTCGACCGCGCAGGCCGAGAACACGCCCACCGCCCTCTACGACATCCCGGGCCCCAAGGCCCGTGCCCGTCACCGGCTCTACGGGGCGGCGGCCACCCTGGTGATCCTGGCGCTGCTCGGCTGGCTGGTGTACCTGCTGGTGGACACCGGGCAGTTCGAGGCCGCCAAGTGGACGCCGTTCCAGTACAAGGGCATCCAGGAACTGCTGCTGCGCGGCCTGGGGAACACCCTCAAGGCCTTCGCCATCGCCGCGGTGCTCTCGCTCCTGCTGGGCGTGGTGCTCGCGATGGGGCGGCTGTCCGACCACCGGGCGCTGCGCTGGGTCTCCACCCTGCTGGTGGAGTTCTTCCGGGCCATGCCCGTGCTGGTGATGATCTTCTTCGTGTTCGTGGCGCTCGAGGTGCGCCCGCTGCCCGCGCTGGTCACCGGACTGACCCTCTACAACGGCTCGGTGCTCGCGGAGGTCTTCCGCTCCGGCGTCAACTCGGTGGACCGGGGCCAGCGGGAGGCCGCGTACGCGCTCGGCATGCGCAAGTCGCAGGTGATGACCCACGTGCTCGCGCCGCAGGCAGCGCGGGCCATGCTGCCCTCGATCATCAGCCAGCTGGTGGTCGCCCTGAAGGACACCTCGCTGGGCTTCCTGATCACCTACGAGGAGTTCCTGCACGCCGGGAAACTCATCGCGTCGAACCTTGACTATGATTTGCCTTTCATCCCCGTGGTCCTGGTGATCTCACCGGTCTACATCGGGATGTGCATGTTGCTCTCCTGGTTCGCCGGGTGGGTCGCCCGGCGCCAGCGGCGCAACCCGAAGACCGAGGCCGTCGACGTGGCCCCGGACCGACCGGGACCGCTGCTGCCGGGCGAGGCCCCGCCCACGGCCGACAGGCCGTAGGGAGCGGCGGCTCACAGGGCCCCCCTGGATCCGCCCGGCAGCAGCCGGAGATCACTGCTCGCGCGGTGCCGGACCGTCCGCAAGGCGGTCCGGGACGGGCGAGGAGAAGGTCAGCTGCGCGCCGGCCGGGTCCGAGCCCGGCCGCCCGGATCCGGACCCGTTCAGGGCAACCGGTCTCACGAACCCGCCCGGTGCTTGGGCTGAGGCTGCAGGGCCTTGACCGCGGGGGCCGACTGCGCCGCCTTGGTCACGTCGCCCACCAGCTCGACGACGTCCGCGCCGTAGGCGGCCGAGTTCACCACCTTGAGCAGCAGGACGAACGAGCCGCCGTCGTACTTGCGCGCCAGCTTCTCGTGGTTGCGGGCCAGGTAGCGGGTGGCCGCCTGGTTGGTGATGGCCCGCTGCCCGCAGAAGAGGAACACCGGCCGCGCCCCCTTGCCCTGGCCCGCCGTCAGCCGGGCCAGCAGCACGTACTCCTCCGTGCCGGGCTCCATCCGGTAGCGCTCGGTGCCGATCTGGAAGGCTCCGCGGTCCGGACCCGCGTCCGGCTCGGTGTTGATCCGCACCCCGGGCAGCAGCGAATGCAGGTGTGCCGCCAGCCGCCGGTTGGCGCCCGGCCCGCCGACGCAGAACTCGGTCCGCTCGCCGAAGCTCTGCTGCGCCGCGTCGTGCGCCACCAGCTGCGCGTGGGCGTTGCACTCCCTCACGACCGCGGCGAGCTCCAGCAGCGCGAAGGCGTCGTGCCGCACCACGGTGAGCTCCGGACCTGCCCCCGGGTCGCGGTTGACGACCAGCAGCGACTCCGCGTTGTCGGGCAGACCGAAGAAGGCCTGCTTGCGGCGCAGACGGCGCTCGGCGAGGCGGCCGCGGAGCAGCCAGCCCAGTGCCGTGCCCACGCAGAGGGCGGTCACGGCGAGGACGAGGTACAACACGACGGTATTCATGGGCGCGCAGCCTAGCGGGCGTCCATCTGGCGTTCGAGCGCGCCTCTGAAGTGTGCACGGCAATTTGGGCTAGGCTGCGGCGATTACCGATGACCGGAGGTAAAGGTGCGTCTTTCCGTCACACCCCAGCCCGTCACACGGAACCGGACCGGAGCGCCGGGAGCGTCCGGAGCACGACGGCGCACACGGGGTGCGGTCCTGGCCGTCTCGGCCGCCCTCGTCTCCTCGCTCACCGTCGCCGCCCCGGCCCACGGCTCGCCGGCCGGCCCGCCGGGCGGCCACAGCCCCGCCAAGACACCGGTGGCCACCGGCTACGGCGGAGCCGTCTCCAGCGTCGACGCCGACGCCACCGCCGCGGGGCTGGAGATCCTCAGGAAGGGCGGCAACGCGGTGGACGCCGCGGTCGCCACGGCCGCCGCGCTCGGCGTCACCGAGCCGTACTCGGCCGGCGTCGGCGGAGGCGGCTACTTCGTGCTCTACGACGCCCGCTCCCGCAGCGTGCACACCCTGGACGGGCGGGAGACCGCGCCGCTGAGCGCCGGGAGCGACCTGTTCCTGGAGGACGGCAAGCCCGTTCCCTTCGCCGAGGCCGTCACCAGCGGACTGAGCGTCGGCACCCCGGGCACCCCGGCCACCTGGGAGAAGGCCCTGGAGAAGTGGGGCAGCAAGCGGCTGTCCGGCGTGCTGGCGCCCGCCGAGAGGCTGGCCCGTGACGGCTTCACGGTCGACGAAACGTTCCGCTCGCAGACCGCCGCCAACGAGACCCGCTTCCGCGCCTTCCCCGCCACCACGGAGCTCTTCCTGCCCGGCGGCCGGCTGCCCGAGGTGGGATCCACCCTCAAGAACCCCGACCTGGCCCGCACCTACGCCCGGATGGCCCGGGAGGGCGCCGGCGTCCTGTACCGCGGCCCGATCGCAGAGGACGTCGTCGAGACGGTCAACCACCCGCCGGTGGCCGCTGGTTCGGACTACCGGGCACGGCCGGGACAGCTCTCGCAGCGGGACCTGGCGCGCTACCGCGTCAAGGAGCAGGCGCCCACGGCCGTCCGCTACCGCGGGCTCACGGTCCACGGCATGGCGCCCTCCTCGTCCGGCGGCACCACCGTCGGCGAGGCCCTCAACATCCTGGAGCGCACCGACCTCTCCCGCGCGAGCCAGGCGCAGTACCTGCACCGCTTCGTCGAGGCGAGCCGCATCGCCTTCGCCGACCGCGGCCGCTGGGTCGGCGACCCCGCCTTCGAGGACGTGCCGACCCGCGCACTGCTCTCCCAGGAGTTCGCCGACTCCCGCGCCTGCCTGATCAAGGACGACGCGGTGCTCACCAGCCCCGTCGCACCCGGCGACCCGCGTCACCCCGAGGGCTGCGCCGCGAGCGGGCAGGCCGCCCCCACCACCTACGAGGGCGAGAGCACCACCCACCTGACGGTCGCCGACAAGTGGGGCAACGTCGTCGCCTACACGCTCACCATCGAGCAGACCGGCGGCAGCGGCATCACCGTGCCGGGGCGCGGCTTCCTGCTGAACAACGAGCTGACCGACTTCTCCTTCGCCCCGGCGAACCCGGCCGTGCACGACCCGAACCTGCCCGGTCCGGGCAAGCGGCCCCGGTCCTCGATGTCCCCGACGATCGTGCTCGACGGCAAGGGCAGGCCGGTGCTGGCGCTCGGTTCGCCGGGCGGCGCGACCATCATCACCACCGTCCTGCAAACCCTCACCGGCGTCGTGGACCGGGGACTGCCGCTGGTGGACGCCATCGCGGCCCCGCGCGCCAGCCAGCGCAACGCGGCCCGCACCGAACTCGAACCCGGTCTGTACGACAGCCCGCTGCGTGCCGAACTCGAGGCGATCGGGCACGTCTTCAGCCGCAACCCGGAGATCGGCGCGGCCACCGGCGTGCAGCGGCTGCCCGACGGCCGCTGGACCGCGGCCGCGGAGACCGTCCGCCGGGGCGGCGGCTCGGCCATGGTGGTGCACCCCGCCGGCTGACGGCTGAGCGGCTGCCGGCTCACGGTGCGCGGCTGACCGCTGCCGCGAACGGGGTCCTGGGCGCGCCCGACGGCCGCGACCGGACCCCGGCGGACTCCCGGGCGCGCACCGCACGCGCCGCCCGGCACAGGACTGGCGGCGTCCGGCATACGACAGGCGCCGCCCGGCACGGGCCGGGCGGCGCCTTCGGTCCGAGGACCTGTCGCGGTCAGGACCCCGTTCCGCCGGAGCCGCCGAAGGGCGCCTCCGGCGGCGTGTCCCCGTCCGCGGCGGTCGAGCCGGCGCTCTCCACCCGGAACGCCGGGCGGTCGTTCTCGCCGACCTCCACCACGACCCGCCCACCGCCGGACAGCCGGCCGTCCAGCAGCATCCGGGACAGCTCGTTGTCCACCTCACGCTGGATGGTGCGGCGCAGCGGACGCGCGCCGTACTCCGGCTGGTGGCCGTGGCGCGCCAGCCAGTCCACCGCCTGGTCGGTGAACCGCACCGTGACGTCCTGCGCGTGCAGCCGGCGGCGGGTCCGCTCCAGCATCAGGTCGGTGATCTGCCGCAGCTGCACGTCGGTGAGCTGACGGAACACCACGATCTCGTCGATCCGGTTGAGGAACTCCGGCCGGAAGTGCTGCCGCAGCGGCCGCAGCACCCGCTCCCGGCGCGCCTCCTCGTCCACGGCGGCGTCCGCCGCGGTGAAGCCCAGGGCGCCGCCGCCCCGGACGATCGCCTCGGAACCGAGGTTCGAGGTCATCACGATCACCGTGTTGGTGAAGTCCACGGTGCGGCCCTGGGAATCCGTCAGCCGGCCGTCGTCCAGCACCTGGAGCAGGATGTTGAAGACGTCCGGATGGGCCTTCTCCACCTCGTCGAGCAGCAGCAGCGAGTACGGGTGGCGCCGCACCACCTCGGTGAGCTGACCGGCCTCCTCGTGCCCGACGTAGCCGGGCGGGGCGCCGACCAGGCGGCTCACCGTGTGGCGTTCCTGGTACTCGCTCATGTCGAGCCGGACCATCCGCTCCTCGCTGCCGAACAGCGCCTCCGCCAGCGCCCGCGCCAGCTCCGTCTTGCCGACGCCGGTCGGGCCGAGGAAGAGGAAGCTGCCGATCGGCCGGTCCGGGCCGGCCAGCCCGGCGCGGGCCCGCAGCACGGCGTCCGCGACCACCTTCACGGCCTCGTCCTGGCCCACCACCCGCTCGTGCAGGTGCTCCTCCAGGTGCAGCAGCCGGTCCTTCTCCTCGGCCGTCAGGCTGGCCACCGGGATGCCCGTCTGCCGGGAGACGACCTCGGCGATCGACTCCACGGTCACCACCAGGTTCTGCCCCTCGTCGGGCTGCTCGTCCTGGCCGGCCGCCTCGATGCGCGCGCGGACCTCCTCGATCCGGTCGCGCAGCCGCGTCGCCTCCTCGTACTGCTCGGCGGCGACCGCCTGGTCCTTGTCGCGGGTGAGCTGCTCCGCCTCCCGCTGGAGCGCCCGCACGTCGGTGCCCCGGCCCCGCGAACGCAGCCGGACCCGGGCCCCGGCCTGGTCCATCAGGTCGATCGCCTTGTCGGGCAGGAACCGCTCGGTGAGGTAACGGTCGGAGAGCTCCACCGCCGCCACCAGCGCCTCGTCGGTGTACCGCACCTGGTGGTGCGCCTCGTAGCGGTCGGCGAGGCCGCGCAGGATCTCGATCGCGTCGGCCACCGACGGCTCGGGCACCATCACCGGCTGGAAGCGGCGGGCCAGCGCCGCGTCCTTCTCGATCCTGCGGTACTCCTCCAGCGTGGTGGCGCCCACCACGTGCAGCTCGCCGCGGGCCAGGGCGGGCTTGAGGATGTTGCCCGCGTCCATCCCGCCGCTCTCACCGCCGCCTCCGGCGCCGACCACCGTGTGCAGCTCGTCGATGAAGACGACCAGCTCGTTCGGGTGGGCGCGGATCTCGTCGATGATCCCGTTGAGCCGCTCCTCGAAGTCGCCGCGGTAGCGGGTGCCCGCCACCACGCCGGACACGTCCAGGGCGACCACCCGGCGTCCGGCGAGCACGTCGGGGACGTCGTCGTCCGCGATCCGCTGGGCGAGACCCTCCACGATCGCGGTCTTGCCGACGCCGGCGTCGCCGATCAGTACCGGGTTGTTCTTGCCGCGCCGGGAGAGGACCTCGACGGTCTGCTCGATCTCCTCGTCGCGCCCGATCACCGGGTCGATCCGGCCCTGCCGGGCGAGCTCGGTGAGGTCGCGGCCGTAACGGTCCAGGTTCGGTGTGTTCATGCCGTGCTGGGGCTGCTCGGGATGGCGCCGCACGGCGGTGGAGCCGGCCGGGACCCGGCCGCCCGCGGCGGCCGACGGCTCGGGGCCCTCCGGCGGGGGAGTGGGCGCGAACCGGGCCGTGCCGAGGATGTGGCCGGCCGCCGAGTCGGGGTTCTCGGCCAGCGCGCTCAGGACGTGCTCGGGACCGATGTAGCCGTCGCCGCGGCTGCGGGCCAGCTCGTGCGCGTCCAGCAGGGCGCGCTTGACGGCCGGGGTCATCGCCACCGACGCCGGCGGGGTCTCGTCGCCGGCGGGCGCGGCGGCGCGGCTGTCGATGTCCGCCGCCAGCTCGTCGGGGTCCGCGCCCGAGCGGGCGATCAGGCTGCGGGTCGGCTCGATGGCCAGGGCGGCACGCAGCAGGTGCTCGGTCTCCAGGTCGCGACTGCCGTGCTCGGCGGCGTAGGCGGCCGCGGCGCGGACCAGGTCCTGGGCCGGCCGGCTCATCAGACGGCCGATGTCCACGCGCCGCGGCGGGGCGCCCTCGCCACCGCCCTGGCCCGGGGAGCCGCCGCCGGACCCCCTGGCCGACGGAGCGGGACCGAAGAGTCCGCTGCTGAACAGGCGTGCGAAGAACTCTGCGAAGGGGTCCGAGCCGTAGCCCTGCGGACCCGGGAATCCGCTGGTCATCAGCCATCCGTTTCGGCGCGCCCCCTGTACCGCGCGGGCGCACGAGGTCGACAGTCCGTGCGCCCGCCGGGTGCCCCTGGGGCAGGTGGCTACACCTCGGCCGGACGGTGCCGCCCGCTCGGCGCGCGCGGGCGGCCGGCCGCTCCGGGGCCGTCACCGCCCGCGACCGGAGGATCACGTGGCTCGCGGCGGAAAACTCGGCGTAGTCCGGGCGTAACACGGCTGGTGTTCGCTTCGGACCGGACAGTTCCGGACCCACGGCGGTGAGGGGATCGCGGCATGGTGGTGCAAGAACTCCCGGTGTCGGTAGGGGACTTCGCCGGTTACCTGGGCGGACTCCTGGGCCGCGTCGATCCGCGGGCCGGCTGGTGCGGCGTCTTCTGGCGGCGCGATCCGGACGCCATGCGCGCGTGCGTCGAGGGGCGTGAGGTGCCGCCCTGGGACGTCGTGGAAGACCTGCTGCACGACCTCGCCGCCACCCACGGGGCCCCGGCCGCGGACCTGGAGCGCGGCACCGCCCGTGCCCTGCACGCGCGGGCCGCGGCCGCGTACGACGCGCGGCCGGGAGGACGGGAGGCCCTGCGGGACCGGCTGGAGACCACCCTGCGCGAGGAACGGGAGGCCGCGGAGCGGCTGGAGACGCTCCGGCATCCCGTCGCGCCGGCCGGGGACGCGTGGGCCGCGGAGGCGCTGCGCGCGGACCTGGCGTGGGCGCGGGCCGATCACGAGCGGGCCGTCGCCAGGGCCGCGGAGTTGCGGGACCGGTTGGAGGCCCTGGCCGCGGCGCGGCACGCCTCGTGGGAGACCGGCGGCCCGCAGGGCCTCCCGCTGCGGGGCCTGCCCGCGCAGGGGCGGTACCGGGCGGGGGCGGAGGAGTCCGGACGGCGGCCGGAAGCCGGAGCCGCCGCGCGCGACGCGGAGCCCGCACGGCGGCCGGGTACCGGAGGCGCGTCCGGCCCGGCGGGCGGTGGTGACGGGCCCGGCGAGGAGGCCACGGCCGGCAAGCGGCAGAAGAGGAAGCGGCCTCGTGGCAGTGCCCGGTTCGCCGGGATGCCGGCGGAACCGGAAGCGCCCACCGGCTCCGCGGCGCCGGCTCCACCCGGCGTCCTCGCGCCCGTGCCGGAACCGGCCGCCGACGCGGTGCCGCGGGGCGCGCGGTTCGCGGGCGCCGCCGACCGGCCGGGAGGCGCCCGGCGCGACCTCGCGGAACCGGACGCCGAGGACAGGGCGGCGGTGACCGAGGACGTGGCGCGACTGCTGCGGTTGCGCGGCCAGGGCCGTTCGGGAGAGGCGCACGCGCTGCTGGCGGAGATGGCGCGGTGGCCGGTCTCCCGCCTCCCGCTGGCCGCCGAGCGGCTGGAGGGGGCCGGCGGCGAGGCCGAATGGGCCACGCTGCTGTGGGAGGCGTCGTCCCTGCCCGTGCCGCGTCTGGTGCCGGTCGCCGACGCGCTCGCGGCGGCGGGCCGGCCGGACGACGGGGAGCGGGTGCTGCGGCAGGGGGTGGCCCGTCCCGCCGAGGAGATGGCGGACGCGGTGGCGGCCCTGTGCGACGCGCGGCGCGACAGGGAGGTGCGGCTGCTGATGGACGCGTACGTGCGCACCCGTGTGCCCGCCGAGGCGGCGCGCTGCGCGGCGGGACATCCGGCGCGGATGGTCCCGTTGCTGCTGGAGGCGGCGCGCGGGGTGTCGCAGGACCGCTACTGGGACGTCGTCCACGCGCTGCGGGTCGCGGGCGTACGGGGCGCGTAGCCCCGGCCGACCCGCCCCGTCACGACGCCCCAGGGACGCTCGTGCGGTGCGATGCGGTGCGGATGCCGTGCCGGTACCGGTGGTCGGGCTCCGGCGCCGATGGTCCCGTCGCTGCCGGACGCGGCGCGGAGTCACGCGGGACCGCCGCCAGGACATGGTCCGCGCGCTGCGGGTCGCCGGGATCCAGGGGGCTCAGCCCCGGCCGGCCCGGTCCGTCGGGACGGGCGCGCACGGAGACCCGAGCCGTTGCGGTGCTTGTGCCGCCGTGCCGACGGGAGTGCTGCGGGTGCCCTGCGGACACCGTGCGGTGCCGGTGATGGCGGCGTGGGTGCTGCTGCGGCCGCTGTGCGGGGCCGGTGGTGCGGGTGCCGCTCCGGACGCGGTCCCGGTGCCGACCCGGGCGTCGCCGCGGGTGCCGCGCCGGTCGTGCGGGCGCCGTGCCGCCCGGCTTCCGGCCGGTGCGGCGCGCTCGCCCCCCGCACGACACCGCCGCAGCGTGCGGACTCCCCGCACGGCACCCGCCTTCGGCGTGCGGAACCCGCCTCCCCGCCGACGGCCCGGGCCGCGCCCCGGCAGGGGACGCGGCCCGCGAGGTCACGGCCGGTGGAGGGAGGCCTCGCACTCCTCCCGTGGCGCGGGGCCGAACACCGGGGTCCAGCCGGCCGGGACCTCACGCCAGTCGGGCCACAGCGAGCGTTCCCCGCGGTCGTTGACCAGGACCCAGAACGGCGTCGGGGCGTCGAACGGGGAGGGGATGTCGGTCGCGCTCACGCGTCGAGCTCCTTCAGCCGGGCGGAGACCACCGCGGCCACCGCGTCCAGGTGGCGGCCCTGGGTGATCAGCGGGTGGGTGCAGTCGAGGTCCAGGTTGCGGACCTCGCCGCCGACGTGCGGACGCCAGGACTCCCAGGTCAGCCAGTCCTCCGCGCGCGGGGCCGCCGCGGTGAAGAACAGCAGGTCGCCCTCGTACCGCCGGTGGACGTGCTCACGCATCAGCCGCGCGTTGTGCGGCACGATGTCGACGATCCGGTTCAGCGTGACGTCCGAGAGGCCGCCCAGCGGGCTGCCGAGCCGGGCCAGCGTGGCGACCACGTCGTCCTTGGTCGCCTCCACGGTCCGCTCCAGGCCCGCCATCCGCAGCACCGCGGTGAGCGCGTCGCCCTCCTCCGGCGCGGGCCGCTCCCGCCACTGCTCGGCGGGGAACGCGTCGAGCAGCGCCAGCAGGTCGACCTCCTCGCCGGCCTCCTGCAGCAGCACCGCCATGGTCTGCGCCAGCGCTCCGCCGACCGACCAGCCCATCAGCCGGTACGGCCCGTGCGGCCGCACCGCGCGGATCCGGCCGACGTACTCGGCGGCCAGTTCCTCCAGCGACGCGGGCAGCGGGCCGCCCTCCAGCAGCCCGGGCGCCTGCACGCCGTACACCGGCCGGTCCGGGCCCAGCCGCGCGGGAAGCCCCGCGTAGCACCAGGCGATGCCGCCCGCGGGGTGCACCACGAACAGCGGCGGCAGGTCCCCGTCGGGGCGCAGCGGCAGCACCACGTCCAGCGCGTCCGAGGAAGCCGGACGCGCGCTGTCCAGCCGGGCGGCGAGCGCCGCGGGCGTGGGCGAGGCGAACAGCGAGCCGAGGGTGAGCTCCGCGCCGAACTCCTCGCGGATCCGCCCCACCAGACGGATCGCCAGCAGCGAGGAGCCGCCCAGGTCGAAGAAGGCGTCGTCGGCGCCCACCTCGCCCAGCCCCAGCACCTCGGCGAAGATCCGGGCCATCGCCTCCTCGCGGGCCACCGTCGGCCGGCGGTGGCCGGACCCCTCGTGGACCGGGACCGGCAGGGCGCGGCGGTCCAGCTTGCCGTTGGGTGACAGCGGGAACTCCTCCAGCGCCACCACGGCCGTCGGCACCATGTGCTCCGGCAGGGTCAGCGCCACCGCCTCGCGCACCGCGAGCGGGTCGGCCGCGCCGGTGACGTAGCCGACCAGGCGCTGGTCGCCCGGGCGGTCCTCGCGGACCAGCGCGCAGGCGCCGTCCACCCCGTCCTGGGCGGCCAACGCGGCCTCGATCTCGCCCAGTTCGATGCGCTGGCCGCGCAGCTTCACCTGGTGGTCGGTGCGGCCCAGGTACTCCACCATGCCGTCCGCGCGCCACCGCGCCAGGTCGCCGGTGCGGTACATCCGCTCGCCGGGCGGGCCGAACGGGTCGGCGACGAAGCGTGAGGCCGTCAGCTCCGGGCGTCCCAGGTAGCCGTCGGCCAGCTGGGCGCCGGCCAGGTAGAGCTCGCCGGGGACGCCGGGCGGGCACGGCTGGAGCGCCGAGTCCAGGACGTACAGCCGGGTGTTCCACACCGGGGCGCCGATCGGCACCGGGCCCTCGTCGCCCGGCAGCACCTCGTGGTACGAGACGTCCACCGCGGCCTCGGTGGGGCCGTACAGGTTGTGCAGCCGCACCCCGGGCAGTCGGCCGGCGAAGGCGCGCGCCGTGTCCCTCGGGAGCGCCTCGCCGCTGCAGAACACCTGACGCAGCGTGGAGCCCACCGTGGCGGCCGACGGCTCGGCCAGGAACAGCTGGAGCATCGAGGGCACGAAGTGGCAGGTGGTGACCTTCTCCTCGTTGATCAGCCAGGTCAGGTAGGCCGGGTCCCGGTGGCCGCCGGGCTCGGCCACCACCAGCGTGGCGCCCACCCGCAGCGGCCAGAAGAACTCCCACACCGACACGTCGAAGGAGGCGGGCGTCTTCTGCAGCACCCGGTCGCCGGGGCCCAGCGGGTACGCGTGCTGCATCCAGCGCAGCCGGTTGTCGATCGCCGCGTGCGGCACCACCACGCCCTTGGGACGGCCGGTGGAGCCGGAGGTGTAGATGACGTAGGCCGGGTGCGAGGGTGTCAGCGCCCGGGCCGGGTCGCAGGCCGGGTGGGCGGACAGGTCCAGGCCGTCCAGCACCACCAGCGGGGTCCGCACGCCGGAGGGCAGCCGCCGGGCGTGGTCGGTCACCGCGCACACCGGTGCGGCGTCCTCCAGCATGTCGCTCAGGCGCTGGGCGGGGTAGTCGGGGTCCAGTGGCAGGTAGGCGGCCCCGGCCTTCACCACGGCCAGCAGCGCGGTCACCAGCTCCAGCGAGCGGGGGAGCGCCACCCCGACCACCTTGCCGGGGCCCGCGCCCCGCTCGATCAGGTGGCGGGCCAGCC
Organism: Streptomyces sp. NPDC056600; assembly: GCF_042792855.1. NCBI lineage: Bacteria > Bacillati > Actinomycetota > Actinomycetes > Kitasatosporales > Streptomycetaceae > Streptomyces > Streptomyces sp. NPDC056600. Next base: position 171,911 of record NZ_JBHTVQ010000002.1, on the reverse strand, counting down.
GGTTGGCGCGGGCGTTGAGCTCGGCGTAGGTGAGCGTCGTGCCGTCGAAGACCAGGGCGGGCGCGTCCGGCGTGCGGGCGGCCTGCGCCTCGATCGGGCCGATCAGCGTGGTCGGCGGGACCTCCCGGGCGGTGTCGTTGAAGTCCCGCACCACCAGGTCGAGTTCGTGCGGCAGAGCCACCGGGTGCGCGGCCGGCGGCAGCATGGGGTCGGCGGCCACCAGACGGTCGAGCAGCGCCAGGAAGCGGTCCTGGTGGAGGGCGACCTCGTCCTCGCCGTACAGCGCCGGGTTGGCGTCGTGGTCGATCTCCAGGCCGTGCCCGTCGGCGCGGTCGTAGATGTTGACCGTCAGGTCCTCCACCGGCCCGGCGGACAGGCTGCGCAGCCGTGCCGGGGAGCCCGCGAAGTCCACCGCGTAGTCGAAGGGCATGGTGTTGACCATCGGCCCCACCAGTGCGCGCTGTTCGCCCAGCAGACCCAGGTCGCGGCGGATGTCCTCGTAGCGGTACCGCTGGTGGCGGCGCGCCGCGCGCAGCGCCAGCACCACCTGGCGCACCAGCGCGGCGAAGGTCTGCCGCGGCTCCACGGAGACCCGCAGCGGCAGCACGTTCATCACCATGCCGGGCACCCGCAGCGCGGCGGAGCCCATGCGCCCCATCAGCGGCACGCCGAGCACCACCTCCTGACGGTGGGTGGCGCGGGCGGTGTAGAGCGCCTGCGCGGCGATCACCACCTCGGGCCAGGTGGCCTTCAGCGCGGCCGCGGTCTCCCGCAGCCGGCCGGTGGCCTCGGGGGAGAGATGGGCGGTGCGGCGCACGAAGGTCCGCGAGGGCTGCGCGCCGCGCCCGGCCAGGTGCGGGGCCTCGGGACGGTCGGCCAGCAGCTGCGACCAGTGCGCGCGGTCGGTCTCCAGCGCCTCGCCGGAGCGGTACTCCAGGTCGGCGGCGACCAGCTCGGCCAGCGGCCGGAAGGCCGTCGCGGGCGGCTCCTCGCCGCGGGCGAAGGCGGTGTACGCCTCCGCGGTGCGGCGGCCCAGCAGGGTGTAGCCGTAGCCGTCCATCACCAGGTGGTGGATCCGCTGGTACCACAGCCAGCGCTCGTCCCCGGTGCGCAGCAGCGCCTGCGTGAACAGCGGGTCCGCGCCGCCGAGGTCGAACGGACGCGCCAGATCGGCGCGCATCCACTCCTCGGCCCGCGCGGCCGGGTCGTCGGCGTCCCTGAGGTCGAGCACCTCGAAGGGCAGCTCGACCTCCTCCAGGACGCGCTGGCGCGGCCCCTGCGGCGTCTCCACGAGGCGCACGCGCAGCGCGTCCGCCTCCTTCACGACCAGCCGCAGGGCACGGGCGAAGAGGTCCGGGTCCAGCGGGCCCTCGATCTCGGCGCACTCGGCCGTGTTCAGCGCGGGACTGGCGGGATCCAGCGCCTGCGCGTACCACATGCCCGACTGCGCCGCGGTGAGCGGGAGTTCGGCGGGGGAGTCCCCGGGGTGTGCTCCGGTGGGGGCGGGCGTGGCGACGGTCATGAGGCCGCCCCCAGCAGCCGCGCCCAGGCCTCGACGGCGGGCTGCTCCGCGAGGTCGGCGAAGTCGGCGCCGACGCCGTGGTCGCGGCGCCAGCCCTCGAGCAGCGTCATGATGCGGACCGAGTCGAGGCCATGGTCCACGAGGTTCTCGTCCACCGGGATCTCGGCGGGGTCCTCGCCGAGGCAGTCGGCGACGTCGGCGTGGATCTGGTGCAGGGTGAGGGCCATCGCGCGGATCAGTCCTTCTCGGTCAGCGCGCCCAGCAGCGCGTCGGTGGTGGTGACGGCCGCGCAGCGGCCGGCGGCCCAGCGCAGGGCCATGTCGTGGTCGGCGCGGCTGAAGTCGGCGACGGCGTCGGCGACCAGGTGGGCGCGGATGTCGCGCTGCCAGGCGTCGGCCGCGCTCATCAGCACGCCGATGTGGGCGTAGACGCCGGTGACGATCAGCTCGTCGCGCCCCCACCCGGCCATCAGCTCGGCCAGCTCGGTGCGGACGAAGGCGCTGTACTTCCACTTGCGCAGCAGCGTGTCGCCAGGCGCGGGCGCCACGATCTCCGGTGTGCTCAGCTTCTCGGGGTCGTCGGCGACGCCCGGCCCCCAGAAGTCCAGCTGGAGGCCGCGCTCCTCGGGCGTCTGGCCGCCCTTCTGCGCGGAGTACACGACCGGCACGCCCGCCGCGCGGGCGGCGGCGAGCAGCCGGGCGGTGTTGGCGAGCATGCCGGTCAGCGGCTGCTCACCGGCCGGGAAGGACCCGAGGAAGTGGTGCTGCAGGTCGTGCACGAGCAGCACGGCGCGGCGGGGGTCCGCCGTCCAGGAGACCCGGCCTGCGGGCAGCTCGTCCGGTGTGGGCAGCGGGTAGGGGGCGATGGCGGGAAGTGCCATGGAACGTCGAGGGCCTTTCACTGATCCTGGGCGGAGTCCGCGGCTGCCCGCAGCCCCTTCTTGCTGACCTTGCCGACACCGGTCTGCGGGAACTCGTCGACGAACTCGACGAGGTCGGGCACCTTGTAGGCGGCGATGCCCTGCTCGCGCACGAAGCGCTTGACCGCGACGGACTTCAGCGGCTCGGCGTCCTTGCGCAGGACGACGTAGGCGAGGCTGCGCTCGCCGAGGTACTCGTCGGGAACGGCGACCACGGAGACGTCGTGGACCGAGGGGTGGCGCAGGATGACGTTCTCCACCTCCTCCGGGGCGATCTTCTCGCCGCCGCGGTTGATCTGGTCCTTGGCGCGGCCCTCGACGACCAGGTGGCCGGTCGGGGTGCGGCGCACGATGTCGCCGGTGCGGTAGAAGCCGTCCTCGGTGAAGGAGCGCCGGTTGTGCTCGGGAGCCCGCCAGTAACCCCGGATGGTGTACGGGCCGCGGGTCAGCAGGTGCCCGAACTCGCCCTCGGCGACGTCCTGGTCGTTGTCGTCGACGATGCGGATCTCGTCGTCGGGGGAGATGGGCAGCCCCTGGGTGGAGACGATCGTCTCCAGCGGGTCGTCAAGACGGGTGTAGTTGACCAGTCCCTCGGCCATGCCGAAGACCTGCTGGAGGCGGCAGCCGAGGGCCGGCTCGAAGCGCCGGGCCGCCGCCTCACTGAACTTGGCGCCGCCCACCAGCACCGACCGCAGGCTGGAGAGGTCGTGCGAGGCGGCCGCGGCAGCGTCGGTCCAGACGATCGCCAGCGGCGGGACCAGACCGGTCATGGTGATCCGCTCCCGCTCGATCAGCGGGAAGGTGGTGGCCGGGTCGGTGTTCGGGGACAGCACCACGGTGCCGCCCGCGTAGAACACGCCCAGCCAACCCGGCGAGCTGACGGGGAAGTTGTGGGCGGCGGGCAGCACCACCAGGAACCGGGTGCCGGTGTCCACGGCGCAGATCTCGTTGGAGCCCCACACCGAGTACAGGTAGTCGTCGTGGGTGCGGGGGATCAGCTTGGGCACCCCGGTGGTACCGCCGGACAGCTGCAGGAAGGCCAGCTCGTGCGGCTCGGGGCCCTCCGGCAGGCCGGCCGGATCGCCGTCCACCTCGGCCAGCGGCGTGTGCTCCCCGGCCTCGCCGACGACGAACACCTCGCGCAGCGTGGGCACTTCGCTCTTCACCAGGGTGGCGAGCGCCGCGTGGTCGAAACCGGCGTGCCGGTCGACGGTGACGTAGGCGACGGCCTCGGTGAAGGAGCAGAAGTAACGGATCTCGCTCTCGCGGTGCGCGGGCAGCGCGAACACCGGCAGGGCGCCGATCCGGAACAGCGCCATGATCACCTGGAGGAACTCGGCGGTGTTCGGCAGCTGCACGACCACCCGGTCGCCCTTGGCGATCCCGCGGTCCGCGAACCCGGCCGCCAGCCGGTCGACCGCCCCGTCCAGCTCGCGGTACGTCCAGGACCGGCGGGCCGGGGCCGGGTCCACCAGGGCCTCGTGGTCGGGGAGTCGCTCCGCGCGCTCGCGCAGCACGCCGCCGATGGTCTCGCCCCGCCAGTGGCCGGCGGCGCGGTAGCGGTCGGCGAACTCCGCCGGCCAGGTCGGCGCGTCGACGCCCGGCGTGGTGGCCGGCCGCGCGGTGGCGGGCTGCGTGCCGGCGGGCTGACGGGCGTCGGTCTCGGTGCTCACAGAGCGGCTCCCACGGCGTTCAGGAAGGTACGGAACTTGGCGGCGGTCTCGGCGGTCTCCGCCTCGGCGGAGGACGCCCCCACGATGCCCGCTCCGGCGAACAGCCGCAGCAGCGCGCCTTCGGCCTCCGCGCAGCGGATGGTGACCACCCATTCGCCGTCGCCGGAGGCGTCCTGCCAGCCGACCATGCCGGTGTAGGCGCCGCGGTCGAAGGGCTCGTACCCGGCGATCACCTCACGGGCCAGGCCGGTGGGGGTGCCGCAGACCGCGGGCGTCGGGTGCAGGGAGGAGGCCAGGTCGAGGGCGGTGGTCCCCGGGTCGGCCAGCTCGCCGGTGACGGTGGTGGACAGGTGCCACATGGCCGCGGTGTTGACCAGGGTGGGGTGCTCGGGCACCTCGATGCGGGAGCAGAACGGGGCCAGCGCCTCACGCACCGCCTCCACCACCACCGCGTGCTCGTGCAGGTCCTTCGGTGACTCCAGCAGACTGTGGGCGCGCCGCACGTCCTCGGCGAGGTCGGTGGAGCGCGGCAGGGAACCGGCCAGCGGGTTGGCGGTCAGAGTGGCCCCGCGGCGCGAGACCAGCAGCTCGGGGCTGGCGCCGACCAGGGTGCGGCGCGGGCCGGTGGGCACCGCGAAGGTGTAGCCGCCGGGGTCGCGGCGGGCCAGCCGGCGCAGCATCAGCGGGAGGTCGGGCTCCTGACCGCAGGTCAGCTCCAGGGTGCGCGCCAGCACCACCTTGTCGAACTCCCCGGCGCGGATGCGGGCCGCGGCGTCGGCGACCGCCCGGCCGTACTCGGCGCCCGAGGGCACCTCGCGCACCTGCCAGTCCCGGCGCGGGCCGTCGGCCACCGGCAGGGCGATCAGCGGGTCCTCGACCAGCGCGGGCGCGGTGCGCAGCGAGGCGGGCACCGCCAGGGCGGGCGGCGCGTCCGGGGAGAACGGCACCGAGCCCATGACGACCGCGCCGGGGTCCCCGGTGCGCTCCGGGGCGTCGGCGAGGACCTCGCGCACACGCTCGGTCAGCGGGCGGGCGTCGTGCGGGACGCGGACCGCGACGCCCTCGCCGAGCAGGGTGCGGCGCGGGGTGGCGAGGAAGCGGTCGCCGGGACGGTAGGCGTCCAGCAGCGCGGTCGCCGCGCCGAGGACGGCGGGCGGAGCGGGAAGGACCGTGGACGCTCGCAGGGGGGCGGTCATCACTTCTCCAGTTCGTCGGGCGGGGGCGGGTGCGCCCTCGCTGGGTTCCCGGGGGTGTCGGGGAGGGGCGGTCGGTCGGGGCCTAGGCGCGCAGGGTGGCTCCGCCGTCGACGTACAGGTCGTGCATCGTGATGTGCCGGGCGCGGTCGGAGGCGAGGAACACGACGGCCTCCGCGACGTCCTCGGGGTCGGCGATCCGCCCCAGCGGTATCCCGGTGCGGTGGGCGGCGAGGTCGCCCTCCACCACCCGGCGCGCGGCGGCCTCGGCGTCGCCGCCGGCCCACATCCCGCGCTGCATGTCGGTCATGGTGGAGCCGGGGGAGACGGTGTTGCAGCGCACCCCCCGCGCGGCGACCTCCAGGCCCAGGCACTTGGTGAACATCACGGTGGCCGCCTTGGACGCGGCGTAGGCGGCGAGCCCGGCGCGCGGTATGCCGGCCGCGTTGGAGGCGACGGTGACGATGCTGCCGCGGCCGCGCCCCGTCATCCGCCGGGCGGCGGCCCGCGAGACGTGGAAGACGCCCGTGGTGTTCACGGCGAAGTGGGCGTCCCACTTCTCGTCCGTCAGATCGACCACGGGGGAGGACCACAGCACCCCGGCGACGTTCACCACGACGTCCAGCGGGCCCAGGGCGTCCTCGGCGTGCGCGACGGCGGCGTCCACGGCCGCGGCGTCCCGGACGTCCAGCGCCAGCGAGGTGACCCGGCCGTCGTGCGCCGCGGCGAGCTTCTTCACCTTCGGGGCCTTGAGATCCGTGGCCAGCACCCGGGCGCCCCGGGCGGCCAGCGCCCGCACCACGGCCTTGCCGATGCCCCGTGCCGCGCCGGTCACCAGCGCGGTCCGTCCGGCGAACTCCTGCGCGCCAGGGGCTCCGGGATCCGGGAGAGCGGGTACGTGGGAGGCGGCGGACGGGTGAGGCACTGGAGACTTCCTTCTTCCCGGGGACGGGCCGCCCGGGCGGCAGTTGTCCCCGGTGGAGCGTGCGCAGGGGTCACCACCGCCGCGGACAGCGCAACGAAAGTAAGGTTAGGCTAACCAATGTTCTTGTGGGAAGAGCGCGCGGGTGCCTGATCCGGCCGTTCCGCGTCGGGCGGGCCTTTCGGGGGCTGGCCCGCAAGGGTGGTGATGTGCGGTGACTCGACGGCTTTGCCGGGATGGTCTTGGCAACGCCCCCGGGGCGTCCTAAGTTCGAGATTCCGGCGGTCGCGGCCGCCCCGGCAGCCCGACCCCGTCCGCCTTGCTCCCGCCCAGCGGTGAGTCCCCGCACCAGAGGCCCTCTGACGTTCCGTCGAAGGAGCAGCTCGTGGCCCACGTCGTACGCGCAGCCCTGGTCCAGGCCACCTGGACCGGCGACACCGAGTCCATGATCGCCAAGCACGAGGAACACGCCCGTGAGGCGGCCCGGCAGGGCGCCAAGGTCATCGGCTTCCAGGAAGTCTTCAACGCCCCCTACTTCTGCCAGGTCCAGGACCCGGAGCACTACCGGTGGGCCGAACCCGTCCCCGACGGCCCCACCGTGACCCGGATGCGGGCCCTCGCCCGCGAGACCGGCATGGTCGTCGTGGTGCCGGTCTTCGAGGTCGAGCAGAGCGGCTTCTACTACAACACCGCGGTCGTCGTCGACGCGGACGGGACGGTCCTGGGCAAGTACCGCAAACACCACATCCCGCAGGTCAAGGGATTCTGGGAGAAGTACTACTTCAAGCCGGGCAACCTGGGATGGCCGGTCTTCGACACCGCGGTCGGCAAGGTCGGCGTCTACATCTGCTACGACCGGCACTTCCCCGAGGGCTGGCGCCAGCTCGGCCTCAACGGCGCCCAGCTCGTCTACAACCCGTCCGCCACCTCACGCGGGCTGTCCGCCTACCTGTGGCAGCTGGAGCAGCCCGCCGCCGCGGTCGCCAACGAGTACTTCGTCGCCGCCATCAACCGGGTCGGCCGGGAACCCTACGGCGACAACGACTTCTACGGCACCAGCTACTTCGTCGACCCGCGCGGCCAGTTCGTCGGCGACGTGGCCAGCGACAAGGAGGAGGAACTCGTCGTGCGCGACCTCGACCTCGGCCTCATCGAGGAGGTCCGGCAGCAGTGGGCCTTCTACCGCGACCGGCGGCCCGACGCCTACCAGGGGCTGGTGCAGCCGTGACGGCGACGGACGAGACGACGGCGGACGGGGCGGCCCCGGCCGCCGCCGGCGAGGACCAGGACCCGGCCGGACTGCTCGGACGGCACCGGGCCGTGCTCCCCGACTGGCTGGCCCTCTACTACGACGACCCGCTGGAGATCGTCCAGGGGGAGGGGCGCCGCGTCAGGGACGCCCAGGGCCGCGAGTACCTCGACTTCTTCGGCGGCATCCTCACCACGATGACCGCCCACGCCCTCCCCGAGGTCGCCAAGGCGGTCACCGAACAGGCCGGCCGGCTGCTCCACTCCTCCACGCTCTACCTCAACCGGCCGATGGTCGAACTCGCCGAGCGCATCGCCCGGCTGTCCGGCATCCCCGACGCCCGGGTCTTCTTCACCACCTCCGGCACCGAGGCCAACGACACCGCGCTGCTCCTCGCCACCACCCACCGGCGCAGCAACCAGATCCTGGCCATGCGCAACAGCTACCACGGCCGGTCCTTCTCCACCGTCTCCGTCACCGGCAACCGGGGCTGGTCGCCGACCTCGCTGTCCCCGCTGCAGACCCTCTACGTCCACGGCGGCGTCCGCCACCGCGGGCCCTACGCACACCTGGACGACGAGGCGTTCACCGCCGCCTGCGTCGCCGACCTGCGCGACCTGCTCGGCCACGTCCGCGCCCCCGCCGCGCTGATCGCCGAACCCGTGCAGGGCGTCGGCGGGTTCACCTCCCCGCCGGACGGGCTGTACGCCGCGTTCCGTGAAGTCCTCGCCGAACAGGGGGTGTTGTGGATCGCCGACGAGGTGCAGACCGGCTGGGGCCGCACCGGCGACCACTTCTGGGGCTGGCAGGCACACGACCGCAACGGCCCGCCCGACATCGTCACCTTCGCCAAGGGCATCGGCAACGGCATGTCGGTCGGCGGCGTGATCGCCCGCGCCGAGATCATGAACTGCCTCGACGCGAACTCCATCTCCACCTTCGGCGGCACCCAGATCACCATGGCCGCCACCCTCGCCAACCTCGACCACCTGCTCCAGCACGACCTCCAGGGCAACGCCCGACGGGTCGGCGGCCCCCTCCTGGAGCGGCTGCGCACCGCCTGCTCCGCGCTGCCCGGCGTGCGCGAGGTCCGGGGGCGCGGACTGATGATCGGCATCGAACTCGTCCGGCCCGGCACCGACCTGGCCGACCCCGAGGCGGCCGCGGCCGTCCTGGAGGGCGCCCGCGCGGAAGGCCTCCTCATCGGCAAGGGCGGCGGCCACGACACCAGCGCGCTGCGCATCGCCCCGCCGCTGTCCCTCACGGCCGCCGAGGCGGAGGAGGGAGCGGCGATCCTCGAGCGGGTCCTGCGCCGGGTCGCGGGGTGACACCCGGGGCCTCGCGCCCCGCCGCCCGCACGGTCACCGACCGGCGCCCCGGCCCCGCTCGAGGGGGTGCCCCCACGGAAGGAGAGGCACAGCCATGTCCCGCACCGTGATCCGCGGCGGCCTCGTCGTCACCGCCTCCGACGAGATGCACGCCGACGTCCTGATCGAGGACGGCCGCGTCGCCGCCCTCGCCGCCACCGGCACCTCCGCCGCCGCGTCCTGGACCGCCGACCGCACCCTGGACGCCACCGACCGGTACGTGCTCCCGGGCGGCGTCGACGCCCACACCCACATGGAGATGCCGTTCGGCGGCACCTACTCCTCCGACACCTTCGAGACCGGCACCCGTGCCGCCGCCTGGGGCGGCACCACCACCATCGTGGACTTCGCCATCCAGACCGTCGGCCACACCCTGCGCGAAGGGCTCGACACCTGGCACTCCAAGGCGGAGTCACGGTGCGCCGTCGACTACGGCTTCCACATGATCGTCTCGGACGTCAACGACCGCACGCTCGAGGAGATGGACCGCCTGGTGGAGGAGGGGGTCACCTCCTTCAAACAGTTCATGGCCTACCCCGGCGTCTTCTACTCCGACGACGGGCAGATCCTGCGCGCCATGCAACGGGCCGCCGCCAACGGCGGACTGATCATGATGCACGCCGAGAACGGCATCGCCATCGACGTCCTGGTCGAGCAGGCACTCTCCCGCGGCGAGACCGACCCCCGCTTCCACGGCGAGGTCCGCAAGGAACTGCTGGAGGCCGAGGCCACCCACCGGGCCGTCCGCCTGGCCGAGGTGGCCGGAGCCCCGCTGTACGTCGTGCACGTCTCCGCGGCGAAGGCGGTGGCCGAACTGGCCCGCGCGCGTGACGAGGGCCTGCCCGTCTTCGGCGAGACCTGTCCGCAGTACCTCTTCCTGTCCACCGACAACCTGGCCGAGCCCGGCTTCGAGGGCGCCAAGTACGTCTGCTCCACGCCGCTGCGCCCCCGCGAGCACCAGGCGGCGCTGTGGCGCGCCCTGCGCACCGACGACCTGCAGGTCGTCTCCACCGACCACTGCCCGTTCTGCTTCACGGGCCAGAAGGACATGGGGCGCGGCGACTTCAGCAAGATCCCCAACGGCATGCCCGGCGTCGAGCACCGCATGGACCTGCTGCACCAGGCCGTCGTCGACGGCCACCTCACGCGCCGCCGCTGGATCGAGATCGCCTGCGCCACCCCGGCGCGGATGTTCGGCCTCTACCCGAGGAAGGGCACCCTGGCGCCCGGCGCGGACGCCGACGTCGTGATCTACGACCCGCACGCCGAGCAGGTCCTCTCGGCGGACACGCACCACATGAACGTCGACTACTCGGCCTACGAGGGACGGCGGATCACCGGACGCGTCGAGACGGTGCTCTCCCGCGGGGTGCCCGTGATCCAGGACGGCGCGTACGTGGGGCGCGCCGGGCACGGGATGTACGTACCCCGAGGTCTCTCGCAGTACTTGTGACGTCCGGCGCCCGAAGCCGGTCGGCCGGTCGGCCGGTCGGCCGGTCCGGGCCCTGTCACTCCGCGGAGGACGCGCCGGGAGTCCGGGGCGCCGTACGGGGCTGCGCCCGCATGCGGAGATCGCGTGGCCTCAAGGTCATGGCGACGGCGGGGCGCCTTCCGGCGCCCGGCAGGTGAACCAGTCGCCAGCGGGCGGTGACGGTCGCGAGGGCGAGGACGGCCTCGGTCGTGGCGAAGGTGTCGCCGATGCATTTGCGGGCGCCCGCCGCGAAGGGAATGAGGGCGTGCCGGGGCGGCTGAGGGCGCCCGGGATCCCAGCGGTCGGGATCGAAGGTCCCGGGACGGTCGTACAGGTCGGGCCTGTGATGGATCAGGTAGGCGCTGTAGGCGACGGTGGTGCCGGCCGGCAGCGGATGCCCGCCCAGTTCGGTGTCGGCGGAGACCGAACGAGTGACGAACCAGCCCGGCGGCCGCAGCCGTAGGGTTTCGGTGACGACCCGTTCGGTCAACGTCAGACCGGGCAGGTCCGCGTGGGTGGCGGCGGCACCACCCAGCACCGCGTCGACCTCGGCGTGGACCCGCCGCTCCAGGTCGGGATGCCGGGCCAGCAGGTCCAGCGCCCAGCTCACGGTGGCCGCCGTGGTCTCCGTCCCGGCCAGGAAGAACGCGATCGTCTGGTCGCTGATCTCCGCGCCGCTCAGGCCCGGGCCGCCCTTCTCGGGGTCGCGGGCCGCGATCAATGCCGAGAGCAGGTCGCCACGGTCGGTGCCCTCCGCGAGACGCCGGGCGACGATCCGGTCGAGGGTGTCGCGCAGGCGGGCACGGGCCCGCAGGTAGGAACGGTTGCGTGGGGTGGGGATCCGGTCCAACGGGGGAACCATCAGCATGCGGCGGCCCATGCCGTTGATGACGGTGGTGACGTCGTCGACGATCCGGCCGAGCTCGGCCGAGGGCAGCGTGCGGGAGAAGAAGGCGGCAGCCGCGGCCTGGGAGGCGATCGCCATCATCTCGGTGGAGACCTGCAGGACCTGTCCCGCCCGCCAGGCAGCGGTGCGCTCGTCGATGCGGCCCGTCATGGTGTCCGCGTAACCGCGGAGACGGGCAGGGTGGAAGGCCGGCTGGATCATGCGCCGCTGCCGGCGGTGCGCGCTGTGCGGACAGGTGGGGAGCCCGTTGCCCGCCACTTCCCGCGCACGGTTGTAGACGGGACCACCCTTGTCGAAGACGCGGTCACCGACGAGGACCTGCCGGGTCAGTTCCGCGTCGCAGACCACGACGACGGTGAGCGGCCCCAGCCGGATGCGGACCAGGTCCCCGTGGGCGGGCAGGGAGGTCAGGAACGCCAGCGGGTCCCGTAGCAGCCGCACCAGGTGACCCACCAGAGGAAGCGCGCCGGGGGCGGAGGGGATGGCCCGCACGTCGTTCACCCTCGGCTCCGGTCCCGCACGGACGGGTCATCGGCCGGCAGACCTCCGGGGGCCGAGGCCGAGGCGGTGACGGGCAGCGCCTGCCACCACCAGCCGATACCCGGGATGTCCGGGGGCGCGCCGGTGGCGCCGGGAGTGTCCGCGACGGGGCTCGTCGCCACACGCACGGCGCCGGGGTGGTGGCCGTCGGGGTCGGTGTAACGGCCCGCCCTGACGCCCCATTCGTAGTTGCCGCGGACGAGGCAGGTCAGGTTGGACAGGTAGCGGCGCAACGGCTCGGAAGCGGTCGGCCGGACGAGGTCGCGGACCTCGACGAAGCGGGCCAGGACGCGGTCGCGCAGGGCGACGGCCTCTCCCAGGGCGTCCTGTCGGGTACACCCGGGCCGGGCCTGGTGGAGGCCGACCAGATTCAGGGCGGGCCCCGCCCCGGCCGGCTGCCGGTCGGCGTACCAGAGTTCCTTGCCGTAGGAGAACAGGTCGTCGTCGAGGGCGGCGACCATGGCGGCCATCTCGGTGAGCGCGTGCACGGCCGGGGCGTTGATCTCCTGGTCGGGGATGTCGTCGGCCTCGCTGACCTGGAACCAGGCGAGGGTCGGGAATCCGGCGACGTACAGGAGGCGGGTGCAGAGGTAGTCGTTGAGACCGGGCAGCAGGCGCTGCTGACGGGCCGCGCGTTCCCAGGCCACGCCGAGGTACCAGGAGAGGTGCGCGTCCACCAGGCGGCGACGCTGGGTGGGGGAGGCCAGCCGGTGCAGCCGCTCGGCCAGCTCCACCACCGGTCCGGTGAAGGGATTCTCCGGCGCGAGCAGGCCTGCCGTCGGGCTCTCCAGAGTGCGGATGACGCGCACGGCCAGGTCCAGGAAGGAGAAGGCGTCCTCCGGGGACTCCTCGTCGCAGGCGAAGTCGTCGAAGACGAACATCGTGTACGTCCAGTCCACGGCCATCTGGAGCCGCTCCGTGTCGGCGTCGGGGCAGTTGCCCGCGAAGAACAACGCGGATCGGGTGCCCGTCACCCGCTCACGGCGTCCGGGTCCGCGGCACAGCCCGTGCCGCTCCATGAAGGCCAGGCCCTGCTCCTCGAGGAGCTCGACCTGCGAGTGACGGCGCCAGGGCATGGGGAAGTACATCGCCGGCAGGTGGATCACGATGTCCGGCCCGACGTCCGAGCCGGCTCCGGACACGTCGCGGGAATCCGGGTCGCAGGGGGAGGCGTGCTCGGCGTGCTCGGTGAAGTCGGCGTGCTCGGTGAAGTCGGTGTGCTCGGCCACGGTGCTCTCCTCCGCCGGGGTGCGGTCGTGTGCGGCGCGGGACGCGTCCCTGCGTCGACGCCGGGTCATGCCGTGCGCTCCACGACGCCGTGCAGCAACTGCCTTGCGGCCTCCGCCGCAGGTGCCGGCAAGGCCGCGTCGGCCAGGGCCTGGAGTGCCTGCCGGCGGCGCAGCCGGATCATGTCCTCGACAGCCTCCGCGGCTCCGGTCTCCCGCAGGACGCGACGAACCCGCTCCGCCCCGTGCTCGTCGAGTTCCGGCCGACCTGTCAGGGTGTCCAGGACGAGCCGTTGTGCGATGTCCGCCCGTTGGTACCCCAGAGCCGGCAGGACCGTCGGCTTGGCCTGACGGAGATCGTCCAGCACCGGCTTCCCGGTCCGCTCGGACGCACCGAAGACGCCCAGCAGATCGTCACGCAGCTGGAAGGCCTCCCCGGCCGGGAGGGCGAAGGCGCTCAACGCCGCGCGCAGTCCCTCCCCGGCTCCGGCCAGGGCGGCGCCCAGGTGCAAGGGCCGTTCGAACGTGTACTTCGCCGTCTTGTAGCGCGCTGTCCGCAGGGCCGCCGCGACCCCGCCGCGCACGTTCACGCGCGTGGTCAGATCGAGGTACTGGCCGTGGACGACCTCCGTGCGCATCACGTCGATCACCGGCAGCACCGCGGCCAGCTCGGCGGGGGACAGGCCCGCCGTGTGCAGGAGCTCGTCGGACCACGCCAGCGCCAGGTCCCCTGCCACGATGGCCGCCCCCGTCCCCAGGGCCTCGCGAGCCGGGTGGCCGGGGTGACGCGCCGCCACGGCCCGGTGCACGGTCGGCGCCCCGCGGCGCAGGTCGCTGCGGTCCATGACGTCGTCGTGGATCAACGTGAAGGCGTGGAACAGCTCCAGCGACGCCGCCGTCCGCAGCACGACGTCGGAGACCGCCGACTTCCCGCCGGCGTGCCGGCCCACCACGCACATCATCGGACGCAGCCGTTTGCCGCCGCGGGTGACGTAGTCGCGCACGTCCTCGGCGAGGTCGAACGTCCCCTCGGCCTCCGCTCCGGCACCGTGAAGGCGCGAGCCGAAGAACTCGTCCAGCACCGCGTCGACCCTCGATCGCACAGCGTGGATGTCTGACGCCGATGCCCCGGACGGGCCAGCGGTTTCCACCACACTCCCACCTCGCAGACCCCGAAACCGGCCGCCCCCACCATGCCGTCCGGCCGGCGACCGGCCCAACGGAGTCGCACCGGCGCACGGGAGCGTCGGGGGTGCGGCAGGTGGCGAACAGCGCGGAAGCGGGAGCGGGGCGCACGGCGCCGGACCGGAGCGGGACCGGCACCACAGGATGCGCCGGCCGCCCCGGCCTACGAAGGGCGGCGCACCACCGGAGGGGGGAGCGGTCAGCCCTCCGCGCGCGGCGCCGTCACCGAGACGGAGCCCTGGGCGACGGCGCACAGGGACTCCGTGCCGTCGGCCGCCACGACGACGAGGTCGCACCGGGTGACCACCCGGCTGCGGCCGGCGCGTACCACTTCGGCCTCGGCCCGCAGCAGGACACCGTCCGCGGGGCGCAGGTAGTCGATGGTGAACCCGGCGGTCAGCACTCCGGTCCCCACCGCGGCGCCCGCCGCGAAGGTGAGGGCGTTGTCCGCCGCGTAGGCCAGCACCCCGCCGTGCAGGATGCCGTTCTGCTGGCGCAACTCGTCGCGTACGTCCACCTCCAGGGTCGCCCGCCCGTCCGCGAATGCGGTCAGGCGTGCGCCGACCAGCGCGTTGAAGGGCTGGGCGGCGAGGACCTTCTGTCCCAGGGCCAGGCCGGGGTCGGCGTCCATGCGTGCCTCCGTGGGGTGCGGGCTCCGTGGCTTCCGTGATGTCGGGTGCCGACGATGGTGGCCGCCGTCGGGGGCTGTCAAGATCGCCTGCGTGGGGCTGTCGGTGGTGCGTGCTATTCCTGAGGTCATGGAGACGGAGAAAGCGGCCCCCGCGCGCCCGGCCGCGCAACTGGCCGCGCTGCGGGAAGCCTTCGGCGTGGACGACGGCGGGAGCTCGGCCCTGGGGTGGGAGGCCGTGCGGGCCTTCGAGGCGGAGCACGGCGTGGCGCTGCCCGAGCCGTACCGGTCGTTCGTGGCGGAGGTGACGGACGGGTCCGCGCAGGGGCCGCCGGACTACGGGCTGGTGCCCCTGGCCGAGCTGCCCCCGGACTGGGGCGAGGGCCGGCCGCCGAGGGACCTCGCCCAGCCGTTCCCGCTCACCGAGGCGTGGCTGTGGGAGGAGGACGACCGGCCGCAGGGGGAGCTGGACGCGCTGCTCGGCCCGGTCTTCGACCACGGCACGGTCGTGCTCGGCACCGACGGGTGCGGGATGTACTGGCATCTGGTGGTCACGGGCCCGCACCGCGGCCACCTATGGAACGTCACCGACGTGGGCGCCCTGCCGTTCGGGGCGGAGTTCGGACACACCACGGCCGAGTCGGGGTTCGCCGGCTGGGTGGCCCACTGGGCGGCGGGCAAGGAGTGGTTCGACGCGGGCTGAGGGGACCGCCACCCGGCGCCCGGCTCGACCGCCTCCCGACGCCCGGCTCCCGACGCCCGGCTCAGCCGAGCAGGTCCGCGACGGCCCTGGCTGCGTCGCGGGCGGGGCGTCCGGTGCCGATCAGGGTCGCCGAGGCGGGGCCGGTCCAGTCGCCGTAGCCGAGCAGGTGGACGCGGGGGTCGGCCACCGCGCGGGTCCCGTCGACCGGGACGCGGCCACCGCCGCCGCGCAGGCCGAGGGGGGCGAGCGGGGACAGGGCGGGGCGGAATCCCGTGCACCAGACGACGACGTCCACGTCGGCCCGGCTGCCGTCCGCCCACACGACTCCGTCCCGGTCGAGGCGGGCGAACACCGCCCGGGCCCGCAGCAGTCCGGCGTCCCGTGCCGCCCGCACCGGGGGCACGGCGACGATGTCGCCCAGCGAGGCCACCCCGCCGGTGTCGGCGCGGCCCGCGTCCAGGGCGCGGCGGCGCGCGGTGGCCACGTCGAACAGGGTCCGGCCGTCCACCTCGTCGGGCAGGAACCGCGGCGGCCGCCGGGTGACCCAGGTCAGGTCGCTGTGCGGGGCCAGGTCGGCGGCGATCTGCGCCCCGGAGTTGCCCCCGCCGACGACCACCACCCGCCGCCCGGCGAACTCGGCCGGATCGCGGTAGCCGGCCGTGTGCAGCTGCCGGCCCCGGAACTCCTCACGGCCGGGCACCGCCGGGAGGAACGGGCGCTCCCAGGTGCCGGTGGCGCTCAGCACCGTGCGGGCACGCCAGGTCCCGCGATCGGTCTCGACGCGGAGTGTCCCGGCCCCCTCCCGGTGCACCGCCAGCACGCGGACCGGCCGCACCACGGGCAGCTCGTAACGCCGCTCGTAGTCGGCGAGGTAGTCCACGACATGGCGGGCGTCCGGGTAGGTCTCGCCCTGCTGCGGCGGCATCGGCCGCCCCGGCAGCGAGGAGTACGCGGCGGGGGAGAAGAGACGCAGAGAGTCCCAGGCGTGCCGCCAGGCGCCGCCGGGGGCGGAGCTGGAGTCCAGGACGACGAACTCCACGCCCAGACGCCGCAGGTGGTACCCGGCGGCCAGCCCGGTCTGGCCGCCGCCGACCACCACCACGGGCACCGTGGCCCCGTTGCTCACCGGTTGCCCGCGGCGGCGAAGCGGCTCCGCCACGCCAGGGAGACGTGGACCAGCGCGACGAGCACCGGGACCTCGATCAGCGGCCCCACCACCCCGGACAGGGCCTGGCCCGAGGTGACGCCGAAGGTGGCCACGGCCACGGCGATGGCCAGCTCGAAGTTGTTGCCGGCCGCGGTGAACGCGAGGGTGGCGGTGCGGTCGTAGGGCAGGCCGATCGCCCGGCCGAGGAAGAACGAGCCGAACCACATCACCGCGAAGTACACCAGCAGCGGCAGCGCGATCCGGACCACGTCCAGCGGACGCGAGGTGATCGTGCCGCCCTGCAGCGCGAACAGGACCACGATGGTGAAGAGCAGGCCGTACAGCGCCCACGGGCCGATCCTCGGCAGGAAGACGCTCTCGTACCGCTCCCTGCCCAGTCGGCGCTCGCCGACCCGGCGGGTGATGAACCCGGCGGCCAGCGGGACGCCGAGGAAGATGACGACGTTGAGCGCGATCTCCGCCGTCGAGACGTCCAGCGCCGCGCCGTCCAGGCCGAGCAGGCCGGGCAGGACGTCGAGGTAGAACCAGCCGAGCAGGCCGAAGGCCAGCACCTGGAAGACGGAGTTCAGCGCGACCAGGACGGCGCCGGCCTCGCGGTCGCCGCAGGCCAGGTCGTTCCATATCACCACCATGGCGATGCAGCGGGCCAGTCCGACGATGATCAGACCGGTCCGGTACTCCGGCAGGTCGGGCAGGAAGATCCAGGCCAGCGCGAACATCACGGCGGGGCCGACGACCCAGTTGATCACCAGCGAGGAGACCATCAGGCGCCGGTCCCCGGTGACGGCGTCCAGCCGGTCGTAGCGGACCTTGGCGAGGACCGGGTACATCATCACCAGCAGGCCGAGGGCGATGGGCAGCGAGACCCCGCCGATCTCGACGGCGGCGAGGGCGTCGTCCATCACCGGGACCAGCCGGCCGAGGCCGAGACCCACGGCCATCGCGGCCAGGATCCACACCGCCAGGTAGCGGTCCAGGGTGGAGAGTCGGGCGACGACCGAGGCGTCGTGTCCCTCCCGGAGTTCCCCGCCGGGTGCCGGGCGGTTCTCGGGACGATTCTCGGGTCGGGTCGTGGGGCGGGTCACGGGCAGGCCCTCTTCGAGTCGGCATGGGTGCGGGCGGCGGCGGCGAGGCCGGCGAGTCCGCCGGACAGCGCCTCGAGGACGTCGGGCCTCAGCCGGTAGTACGTGAACCGGCCGCACGGCTCGGTCTCCACGACCCCGGCCTCCCGCAGCACCTTCAGGTGGTTGGAGAGGTTGGTCTGCCGGGCGCCCGTCTCCTCCACCAGGTGGGTGGTGCAGAGGGTCTCCCGGGCCAGCAGGGTCACGATCCGGAGCCTCAGCGGGTCGGCCAGCACCCTCAATAGATCAGCATCGACTGACGTCAGCATGCGCTGATACTGTCACGCCGGCCCTGAAGCCGACACCCCGGCCCTGAAGCCGACACCCCCGGGTACCGAGAGACAGGTGTGACCTCCTGATGTCCGAGAAGCCGTCCGTGCTCTTCGTCTGCGTGCACAACGCCGGCCGGTCCCAGATGGCCGCCGCATGGCTGCGCCACCTGGCCGGAGACCGCATCGAGGTGCGTTCCGCCGGCTCCGCGCCCGGCGAGCGGGTCAACCCGGCCGCGGTGGAGGCGATGCGGGAGGTGGGCATCGACATCGCCGCCGCGGTGCCGAAGCGGCTCACCGTCGACGCGGTGCGGGAGTCCGACGTCTGCGTCACGATGGGGTGCGGCGACACGTGCCCGGTCTTCCCCGGGAAGCGGTACCTCGACTGGCAGCTCGACGACCCGGCGGGTCAGGGGGTCGAGGCGGTCCGCCCGATCCGCGACGAGATCCGTGTCCTGGTCGAGTTCCTCATCGCGGAGATCGCTCCGGCCTGACGTCGCAAGCCCGCCCGCAGGAGGGGGGCGCGCCGCGTGGATGCCGCGGCGTGGCCTTGGGGCGACAGGGGCCGCGGCTCGACCCCCGGGGCAGCGGTCCGGTGTGGAGGGTCGGGGAGGTACCGTCCGGGGGGTGCTGACGGAGGGGCGTGACGTGACGTGCAGGGAGCGATGATGGACGGGACCCCGTACGCGCGGGCCGACCGGGCGACCGCACGCTGGCGGGACCGCCTGCTCGCCCTCAGCCGGGCGATCCACGCCGAGCCCGAGACCGCGTTCGCCGAACACGCAGCCTCCGCCCACGTCGCCGACCTGCTGACGGACGCCGGGTTCGCGGTCGAGCGCGGGGTGTGCGAGCTGCCCACCGCGCTGACCGCCGCCTACGGCGAGGGCGACCTCACCATCGGGCTGTGCGCCGAGTACGACGCCCTCCCCGAGGTCGGCCACGCCTGCGGCCACAACCTGATCGCCGCGTCCGCCGCCGGCGCCGCGATCGCCCTGGCCTCCGTCGCCGGCGAACTCGGGTTCCGCGTCAAGCTCCTCGGGACCCCCGCCGAGGAACACGGCGGCGGCAAGGTGCTGATGCTGGAGCGCGGCGCCTTCGACGACGTCACCGTGGCGATGATGGTCCACCCCGGCCCCACCGACCTCACCTTCGGCGGCGACCGCACCACCGCCGCCGCCAGGTTCGAGGCCCGGTTCACGGGCCGTACCGCGCACTCCGCGAAGTCGCCGCACCTGGCCCTCAACGCCGGTGACGCCGCCGTGGTCGCCCAGGTCGCCGTCGGGCTGCTGCGGCAGCAGACCACCCCGGACGCCCGGATATCCGGCTTCGTCCGCGAGGCGGGGCGGCGCACCAACATGATCCCGGACCTCGCCGTGCTGGAGTACGAGGTCCGCGCCGCCACCGCGGAGGAACTCGCTCCGCTCACCGACCGCGTGATGGACTGCTTCCGCGGCGCCGCCCTTGCCACCGGCGCCGACGTCGGGATCGGGCGCACCCAGCCCGACTACCTCGACCTGCGCCAGGACCCGTGGCTGCTGCGGACGTACGAGGGGCACCTCGCCGGTGTCGGCCGCGCCGCCGCACCCCTGCCGCCGGGCAGCGTGACCGCCTCCACCGACATGGGCAACGTCAGCCACGCGCTGCCGTCGATCCACCCGCACATCGGTGTCCTGGGATGCGAAGCCACCCCGCACAACGCCGAGTTCGCCGACGAGATGACCACCCCGGCCGCCGACGCCGCCCTGCTCGACGCGGTCACCCTGCTGGCCCGCACCGGCATCGACCTCGCCGCCGATGCCGGGCGCCGGCGGCACTACGTCGGCCTGCACAGGAGCCGGGAGCGGCACGGCGGCCTCAAGGACACGGGTCAGGAAGGGCGGGACGGGCGATGATGCGCGACCTGCTGCCGCCCGTCGTGCACGTGGCCGAGTCCCTCGGCGATCCGCCCGACGCCGTGCTGCTGCCCGAGGAGGAGCCGGCCGTCGCGCGCGCCGTGGACAGGCGCCGCCGCGAGTACACCACCGTGCGGCACCTGGCTCGGCGGGCGCTGCGCTGCCTCGGGCACGGCGCGGCGGCCGTGCCCCCCGGCGCCGACCGCGCGCCGCGCTGGCCCGCGGGAGTGGTGGGCGCACTCACGCACTGCGACGGCTACCGCGCGGCGGCCGTCGCGGACGCCGCCGTCCTGGCCTCCGTCGGCATCGACGCGGAACCCCACGAGGCGCTGCCGGAGGAGACGCTGGGCGGCGTCACGCTGCCCGAGGAGCGCGAACACCTCGCCCAACTGGGTTCGCTGCACCCGGAGTTCAGCTGGGACCGGATCCTGTTCTCGGCGAAGGAGTCGGTCTACAAGGCCTGGTACCCGATCACCGGCGCCTGGCTCGGGTTCGAGCAGGCGGTCCTCACCTTCGACCCCGCCGGCTCCTTCCACGCCCGCGTCCTGCCGGAAGCTGTGGTGCCCGGCGGACCGGTCGCCTTCGACGGCCGCTGGTGCGTGACCCGGGGCTTCGTCACCACCGCGGTGGTGGTGACGCGCCCCGACGCCACGGCTTCCACGGGCCCGTGCGGCTGCGGGGAAGTCTGAGACCGGTGCCGAGACAGAAGGCGGAACTCGTGGCTTTCGCCGCATGGGGGTTCATCGCCGCCCTCTTCGCGGCCGTGGCCGTGTGGACCATGATGCTCGGGCTCGTCGGCGTGGGGCTGGTGGGAACCGAGGAGCCCTTGCGGATCACGGCATGCCGGTGGGAAAGCGGCTCGCGGGGCGGCGATGTCCGCGTGTGCACCGGCCGCCTCGCATCGGGCCGTGAGATCGAGGGGCGGTTCCGCGGCGAGCCAGGTGACACCGTGCCGCTCCGCCGGATGCCGGGAGGCGTGGAAGCGGAGGTCGACACCGATGTCGGGGCGTGGGCGGCGGCCGTGCTGCTTCCGGTCCTGCCGCTCACCCCGGCGGGCCTGGCCGCCTGGGCCTCCGTCAGGTCGTTCGGTCGGCGCGGAAAGCCGGTCGGGCAGGGCTGAGCCCGCCCACGGCCCGCCCCGGTCACTCCGGCGAGTCGCGCAGCGCGGCCACCACGTCCGCCGCGTACTCCGTCGGCAGCGCGTGGTGCCCCGCCCCCTCCACGGTGACCACCGTCGCGCCGGGCAGCAGCGCCCGCGCCCGCGCGGCGACCTTCCGGGCGTCGTGGGCCCGGCTCCGTCCGGCGAGGAGGACGAGCGTCGGCACCGCGCACCCGCGCAGCGCGGACGCGTCGGGACGGCGGGCGGGCAGCACCTTGGTGCGGCGGGCGCGCGCGGTCGCGCCGAGGAAGGCGGCCCAGGCGGGGTCGCCGGGCGGGCGGCCGGTCTCCCAGCGGTGGAAGGACAGCACCCGCTCCGGGGTGGGACGTGCCAGCATCGGCAGCGCCCGCAGGACGTACGGCAGGCGCAGGCCGGCGAAGCAGCCGACCGGGTCGAGGAGGGTGAGGCGGCTGAACCGCCCGGGTTCGCGAAGGGCCTGGTTCAGGGCGATCCACGCGCCGTAGGAGTGCCCGCACAGGGCGGTGCGCTCCAGACCGAGGCCGTCGAGGACGGCGGTCAGCCAGGCCGCCAGGTCGCCCGCGTCGCGCAGCGGATCACCGGCGGGGACGGTACGGCCGAAGTCGCCGAGCAGGTCGACGGCGTACAGGCGATGCGTGCGGGCGAGTTCCGGGGCGACGGAGTACCAGGCCATGGACGTGGCGCCGCCGCCCGGCAGCAGCACCAGGGGTGGGGCGCCCTCGGGGCCGCAGACGTGCACCCGGGTGGAACCGAACCGCGTGGGCACGTCGAGGGCCCGCGTCCCCTTGGGCCAGCGGAGCAGCAGCTCGTCGTACGCCGCGTCGAACGCGGAGGCCGGGGCGTGCGAGGCGCGCTTCCCCTCGTCCCCCGGGGCGTCGGGGACGGCCCTCCCGCCGTCCCCCGAGGTGGCCGCTCCGGCCTCCCCGCCGTCCGGCCCGCCTGCCTCGTGCGCGCTGTCGTCGGTCATGGACACGCCTCACCTTCCCCCGTCGGGACGCGGACCGTTCGCCGAATCCTTCCTCCCGACGGGCGACACGGCAAGCGAGGCACCCTTCCCAAGGCAGGGGGACGGGTTCACGATGGTCCGCACGGCACGGCCCGGCGAGCACCCCGACGGGAGGCGGCATGCGCACGCGGCGACCACCCCGGCACGCCCCCGCGGACCCGCCCCGCGCGCAGCAGGCCGCACCCGACGGATGCTCCGCCCCGCCCCGCGCGCAGCAGGCCGCACCCGACGGATGCTCCGCCCCGCCCCGCGCGCAGCAGGCCGTCCACGACGGACACGCGGCCCTGCCCGACGGACACGCGGCCCCGCCCGGCGGCCGCCCGGCCCTCTCCCGCGCGCAGGTGCGGGACGGGCGGCGGACGGTGCCGGGCGGAGCGCCGAGGGCCCGAGGGTCAGCCGACGCCGGTCCAGCCCTGCGGGACCGTGCCGAGCCGGACCCGCTGTGGGTGGTCGCCCACCGGGGTGGACGTGACCTTCTGGCCGGTGGCGAACGAGATCGAGGTGACCTTGTCGGCGCCCGACTCGGAGACCACGCACGCCGCGCCGTCGCCCGTGACGGTGGACCAGTACGGCTTGGAGACCGGGACCAGCGGGCCCTCCTGCAGGGTCGTGCGGTTCACGATCGTCGCGTAGTCGTCCATGGTGCCCGCGACGCACAGGTTCTGACCGCTCGGCTGCATGGTCAGCCCGTGGTGCCGGGAGTCGTTGACGAACGAGGTCCGTTCGTCGGAGGTCGCCGGGTTCTTCGGCAGCGTCTTCATCCGGGTGATCTTGTCGGTGGCCACGTCGTACTCGAAGAAGCCGTTGAAGAACGACACCTGGAAGTAGAGCTTGGACTCGTCCGGGCTGAACGCCGCCGGGCGGACCGCGTCCGAGTAGGAGCCGTAGCCGGCCGCGTCCAGTCGCTGGCGCATGTCGATGGTGCGGACCACCTTGAGGGTCTCGGCGTCGGCCACCGTGATCTTGCGGTCACCCTTGAGGAAGTCCATCCAGGGTGCGTCCAGGTCGTTGTTGACCTCGCCGATGGACATGTTCCAGATCTTGCCGTCGCGGGTGAAGACGTTCTCGTGCGGCTTGTCCCCGGTGGCGAAGTTGCCGATCTGCCGGCCGGTGTGGATGTCCAGCACGTGCACCTTGTTGCCGGTGGAGGCGGACACCGCCACCCGGTTGCCGTCCGGCGAGACCGCCATGTGGTCCGCGCGGAAACCGTCCACCTGGAAACGCCAGTTGATCTTTCCGGTGGTCAGCGAGACGGAGACCACGTCGGCGAAGCTCGGCCGGGAGACCACCACCGCGGAGCCGTCCGGCGTGGAGTACATGTCGTCGGCGAACTGGTCGTGGCCCTCGCCCGCGGTCTCCCTGATGACCAGGAAGCCGGCCAGGCGGACCGGGTTGAGGTAGATCTCCCGCAGCCGCTCGTCCCTGTCCGGGATCAGGTCGACCTTCCCGACCGGCGACAACTGGGCGTCGGAGGACAGCACGCTCGCGGTGCCGTCCCAGTTGTTCGCGACGAACAGCACCTCGCGCTGCTGCGCGTCCGCGTCCTGGGCGCCTGCCTGCCCCGCACCGGTGACGGCCAGCACCGTCGCGGCCGCCAGGGCGGAGAACACGCGTCCACGTCCGACCTTGAGTCTCACGCTGTGCTCCTGTCTCTCGGGACCGGGTTGTTCCTCCGGGTTGGTGTTACCGGGGGTAAGGTAATGGTCCTACGGGCCGGTAACCAGAGTTCGCGCATACCTGGTCGACGTGAGCACGCCACTGCCTTCCCCTTTCGGCCACGCCTCGTCCCCCAGGAGCCCCCATGGACTTCGGACTGGTCCTGCAGACCGACCCCCCGGCCGACCGCGTCATCGACCTGATGCGCCGCGCCGAGCGCAACGGCTTCACCCACGGCTGGACCTTCGACTCCGCCGTCCTGTGGCAGGAACCGTTCGTGATCCACAGCCAGATCCTGGCCTGGACCGAGCGGCTGGTGGTCGGCCCGATGGTCACCAACCCCGGCACCCGTACCTGGGAGGTCACCGCCTCCACCTTCGCCACCCTGAACGACATGTACGGCGACCGCACGGTCTGCGGCATCGGACGCGGCGACTCGGCGATGCGGGTGGCCGGTCGCCGGCCCAACACCCTGGCCGCCGTGGCCGAGGCGATGCGGGTGATCCGCTCCCTCGCCTCCGGCGAGGAGACCGACCTCGGCGACGGCACCGTCATCCGCATCCCGTGGGTGCGGCCCGGCTCCCGGCTGCCCGTCTGGATGGCCGCCTACGGCCCGAAGGCGCTGCGCACGGCCGGCGAGAAGGCCGACGGCTTCATCCTCCAGCTCGCCGACCTGTACCTCACCGAGTACATGGTCGACGCCGTCCGGCAGGCCGCCAGGGAGGCCGGGCGCGACCCCGCGGAGATCACCGTCTGCGTCGCCGCGCCCGCGTACGTCACCGACGACGACTCGCCCGGGGCGCTGGCCCACGCCCGCGAACAGTGCCGGTGGTTCGGCGGCATGGTCGGCAACCACGTGGCCGACCTGGTCTCCCGGTACGGCGCGGACGGCTCGGTGGTGCCGCACGAACTCACCGACTACGTCCGCTCCCGCCAGGGCTACGACTACGCCCACCACGGCCGCACCGGGAATCCGGACACCGCCTTCGTCCCCGACGAGATCGTCGACCGGTTCTGCGTCCTGGGCCCCGTCGAACGGCACATCGAGAAGCTGACCGCGCTGCGCGACCTCGGCGTCGACCAGTTCGCCGTGTACGACATGCACGACGCGCAGGAGAAGGTCGTCGACGCGTACGGGGCGCACGTCATCCCCGCCCTCGGCGGCGACCGGGGCGAGGGCGCCGCCCGCGAGGGCGCTTGACGGGGCGTCGCCGTCCGGGTACGCCGGAGGCGGGGCGCCCACCGCCGGGCCTCCCCGCACCGGCACGTCCGCCCCCGTCCGTCCCCGACCCTGACCCCTTGCTCCCTCCCCTCCGAGTACGGCGCCCACCCACCCCCCTCGGTTCCACCGCACGGCCACCCGACCCGACACGTCTCCTGGAATGGCCTGCCACATGACCGACACCGCGCCTCCCGCCGCCACGCCTCCGCCACCGCCCTCCCCCGGACAGGTCACCCTGCCCGACGGAAGGGTGGAGCTCGCCCCCGACGCGCCACCCCCGGACGGCCGTTACGCCAACGCCGACCTGCTGCCGGTGCCCGCCGCCGGACGGACCTGGACCACCTACAACTTCTCCGCCCTGTGGGTCGGCATGGCCCACAACACCGCCTCGTGGACCCTCGCCTCCGGACTCATCGCGGTCGGGATGGACTGGAAGCAGGCGGTGTTCACCATCGCCCTGGCCAACCTGATCGTCCTGGCGCCGATGCTGCTCACCGGGCACGCCGGCCCCAAGTACGGCATCCCGTTCCCGGTCTTCGCCCGCTCCTCGTTCGGCATCCGCGGCGCCAACCTCCCCGCCGTGGTGCGGGCGTTGGTGGCCTGCGGGTGGTTCGGCATCCAGACCTGGATCGGCGGCGAGGCGATCTACTTCCTCGCCGGGAAGCTGATCGGCGAGGGCTGGACCGACACCGCCTCCGTCGGCGGCCACCCCTGGACGCTCTGGCTGTCGTTCGCGCTGTTCTGGGCGCTCCAGGTGGCCATCATCTTCCGCGGGATGGAGACCGTCCGCCGCTTCGAGAACTGGGCCGCGCCCTTCGTGCTGGTCGGCGCGTTCGTGATGCTGTGGTGGATGAGCGACAAGGCGGGCGGGTTCGGCCCGCTCCTCGACCAGCCGTCGAAGCTGGGCTGGGACGCCGACTTCTGGAAACTGTTCGGGCCCGCGCTGATGGGCATGATCGGCTTCTGGTCGACGCTCTCCCTCAACATCCCCGACTTCACCCGCTACGGGAAGAGCCAGCGGGCGCAGACCTGGGGCCAGGCGCTGGGCCTGCCGACCACGATGACCCTGTTCGCCTTCCTGTCGGTGATGGTCACCTCCGGCTCCCAGGCCGTCTACGGCGAGGCGATCTGGGACCCGGTGCGACTCGCCGCCAAGGTGGACAGCGCGGTCGGACTGCTCTTCGCGCTGGTGACGGTGCTGGTGGCGACGCTCTCGGTCAACATCGCGGCCAATCTGGTCTCGCCGTCCTTCGACTTCTCCAACGTCGCTCCCCGCCGCGTCAGTTTCCGCACCGGTGCGCTGGCCACCGCGGTGATCGCGGTGCTGATCATGCCGTGGAGGCTGTACCAGGACCCGCAGGGCTACATCTTCACCTGGCTGGGCCTGGTGGCCGGACTCCTCGGCACGGTGGCCGGCATCCTGATCGCCGACTACTGGATCCTGCGCCGCACCCGGCTCGACCTGCCGGGGCTGTACTGGGAGGGCGGACCCTACTGGTACAGCCGGGGCTGGAACTGGCGGGCCGTGGTGGCCTTCCTGACCGGCGGCGTCCTGGCGGTCGGCGGCGCGGACTTCGCGCCCCTGGTCGAGGGCCGCCCCCTCCCCGCCCTGTCCGGCCTCGCCGACTACGGCTGGGCGGTCGGCCTGGGCACGGCGATGCTCCTCTACCTCCTCCTCATGCTCCCCGTGGCCGCCCGCCGGAGGGAGCAGGGGTGACGCAAAGGTGAGCCGCGGTTGTGCCCTGGCTGCACAACCGCGGCTCACCTCGACGACGCATCCGACGTGGGGTCAGGGCGCCTGTTTCTCCAGGGCGGCCAGGGCTTCGCCGGCCGCCTTTGCCGCGCCGTCGCGGATCTTGTCCGCGTCCGGGGTCGTCTTCTCGACGAAGTCGCCGCCGTTGTACGTCACCACGACGATCGCGTTGCCCGAACGGACGGTCAGTTCCGTCTCCTGGACCTTGTTGCCCTTGTCGCTGGTGACCGCGCTCAGCGAGTACGCCTCGTCGCCGAGTCCCTTGAACGGGCCGCCCTTGCCGTCGGCGACGCGGTCGAAGGCCTTCTCCGCGTCCTCGGTGGAGCGGCGGATCTCGAACGAGACGTCCAGCCAGCGGTAGGAGTACCCCTTCAACGCGTGCCACTGACACATCCGGCGCACGTCCTTGTCCGTGGACGCGAGTTCACCGGTGGTCAGCTTCCCGGGCACCAGCGAGGTGACGGTCTTCTTGGACACCGCATCGCAGGGGTCCGGGGCCTTCTCGTGCGTCTTCTCCGCCTTGTCCGTCGTCTTCCCCGGCTCCTCGTCGTCCTTCCCGGACTTCTCACCCGAGTCGCCGGAGTCCGAGGACGAGCCCGAGGAAGTGGACTCCTGGCCGCTCGCGGCGGCTGCGGGCGGGTCGGCGAGAGGGCCGACGGACATCGCCCAGCCGGCGGAGGCGAGCACGACGACCGGCATCAGGCGCACAGTGAGAGCGAGCGGCAGATTGGAAGGCACGGCGCACTTCTCTGGGAGACGACGGCGGAGCCTGCCGGGGCAGGCGAACGCCAGTCAAACACGTGTTTCCGTCGCGACGGAAGTCCGAACTCGCTCCGTGGCCGACCGGTCACGCCCCCGCGCGGGCGGAACCGGCCACCCCACGGAGACCCGGAGGAGACCCCGTGGAGACCCGGAGGAGCCCTCCCCGGACACCACTTCGGCCACCCCGCCCCGCGGAGACGCGGAGAGCGCACGGAGACTCCGTGCGGCGGGGTGGCCGAGGGGTCCGTCGGAGGGTCAGCAGACGCCGTCGCCCGGCTTGGGGTTGCCCAGGCCGAACAGCGGGCGGAGCTTGAGGCCGATCCACGTGCCGCCGAGCGCGAACGCTCCCCACAGCCAGCCGTGCAGGCTGCCGGAGGCGATGCCGGCCAGGTAGGCGCCGATGTTGCAGCCGCCCGCCAGCCGCGCGCCGATGCCCATCAGCACGCCGCCCAGCACCGCCGCCACGGCCGTGCGCCAGGGGATGTTCCGGTGCAGGGCCCAGGTGCCGCCGAGGGAGGCGGCGAGGGCGGCGCCGACCATGATGCCGATGTCCGTCAGGCTGGTCTTGTCGGCCAGCACCGGACCGGCGAGCATCTCCGCGTTGCCGGGGCGCTGCCACCAGGTCCAGTTCTCCGGGTGTCCGCCCAGCGCGCCGACCAGCTCGGAGCCCCAGAGGCTGAAGGCGCTGGTGATGCCCCACGCGCCGCCGGAGACCAGCAGCACCGCGCCGCCCAGGGCGGCCAGCACCAGGGCGCCGGCCGCCAGCGGCCAGGAGCCGCGCACCGCACGGGCCAGGGCGCCGCGCGCCGAGGGCACCGCGTCCACCGGCGGCGGGTTGCGGCGGGCCTGCACCCGTCGGCTGATCAGCACCACCAGCACCAGCGCGGCGATCGTCACCGCCCAGGAGCCGAACCAGCCGACGTGGTCCGCGAGGACCACCGGCTCGAAGGCGGGCAGGTCCTTCCAGAGGTCGAACTGCCAGGCGGCGAGGGTCGCTCCGGCGATGAACCCGCCGAGGGTGAGCACCAGCGTGGACTGCCCGGACCCGACCACGTACAGCGTGCCGGAGGCGCAGGCGCCGCCCAGCTGCATGCCGATGGCGAACAGCACCGAGCCGAGCAGCAGACCCAGGCCCAGCGGACCCGCCGAGGGAGCGGGGGCCGAGCCGAACAGGCCGGTCCCGGTGCCCAGGACAAGGGCGAAGAGGGTGGCGGTGGTACCGAGGAGCAGGGCGTGGGCGCGCAGACCGGTCCCGTTGCCGACGGCGACCAGCTGCCGCCAGGCGGAGGTGAAACCGAACCGGGAGTGGAACAGGCCCACCCCGAGACCGAGGCCCAGCAGGAGCAGCACGCCCGGCTTCGCCCCGTGGGCCGACCACACGTAGACGGTGAGCGCGACGGCGAGGAGCGCGGAGACGGCCAGCGGCCCCTTGCGGACCGGCCCGAGCGGCGGCGCGGCGGGCGCCGGACGGGACGTGGGGGCGGGCGGGAGGAAGGCGGCGGACCGGGCGCGCGGCGGCGCGGCCGTCACCTCGGCGGGAGGCGCGGTGGTCATGGAAGGGCTCCAGGATCGCGGGGGACGCGGGGGACGCGGGGGCGCGTGGTCTCCCGGTCGCGTGGGGGAGGGGCGGGACGGGGCTGAGGGCGTCGGGTGTCGTCGGCGGCGTGTGCGGCGCGGAAGACGGACGCAGGTCAGCGGCGACAGAGAGCGTCGTCGACGCACCAGGCCGAGCACGCGAACAGTGCCAGGCACAGCAAGGAGGCGGGTGCGGACATGCGGACGACGTTATACGTGCACTGTGCATGAATCCAGCGACGTCTCGGCATGTGGGCGCTCCGGTGAGACGGCTCGACCGCGAGGCGGTGGGGCGGCGCCCTTCGGCGGAGCGGCTGCCCGGCGCCTTCGGCCGTCGCCCGGCCGCCGTCTCGCACCGCCCGCCGTCAGGGCACGCGCGCGGTCCACTCCTCGGTGGCGAACTTCGACCGCACCAGCTGCTCGGCGCGGGTCATCTCCTCGGCGGTGACCTCACCGGCGGTCAGCCCGTGACGGTCCCGGAATGAGGCGATCATGTTCTCGATCACCTGCTCGCGGGCCAGGCCGGTCTGCCGCCGCAGCGGGTCCACCCGCTTCTTGGCGCTCCGGGTGCCCTTGTCCGACATCTTCTCCTTGCCGATGCGGAGCACTTCGAGCATCTTGTCGGCGTCGATGTCGTAGGACATCGTCACGTGGTGCAGGACGGCTCCGGGGCCGCCGTCCGGACCCACCACGCGCTTCTGTGCCGCGCCGGCGATCTTGCCCGCCTCGGTGGCGATGTCGTTGAGCGGCTGGTACCAGGCCTTGATGCCCATGTCGCCCAGCGCGTCCAGCACCCAGTCGTCGAGGTAGGCGTAGCTGTCGGCGAAGGAGAGGCCGGAGACCAGGGACTCCGGGACCGACAGGGAGTACGTGATCGTGCTCATCGGCTCGACGAACATCGCCCCGCCGCCCGAGATCCGCCGTACCACCGTGATGCCGTGGCGGGCCGCGCCCTGCGGGTCCACCTCGTTGCGCAGAGACTGGAAACTGCCGATGATCACGGCCGGCGACGCCCACTCCCACACCCGCAGGGTCGGTGGCCGCCGGCCGGCGGCCACCTCCGCGGTGATCACCTCGTCCAGCGCCATGTGCAGGGCGGGCGGCTGCGGACCGGTGTGGATCAGCTGCCAGTCGTAGTCGCCCCACTCGGTCGCACGGGCCAGCGCGCGCCGCACGGCGATGCCGATGCCCTCGGCGGTCAGTCCCAGCATCACCGTGGACTCCGGCAGGGCCGCGGTGATCCTGGTGGCCAGCCCCGCGGCGTCCGTCGTGGCGGGAGCGCCCTCGAGAGCGCCGTTGATCGCCGGCAGGGCCTCGTCGGGCTCCAGGAAGAAGTCACCGGCCACCCGCACGTCGCGCAGCACGTCGCCCCGGACGTCCAGGTCCACGACGACCAGCTTGCCGCCGGGCACCTTGTACTCGCCATGCACCGTCTCGGCTCCCTCCGGTCCCGGGTCCGCCTCGCGCGTGGCCCACTCCACCCCATGATCGCTCGCCGCGGACGTGGACGCAGCGGGAGCTCCCGGCCGCCGCGACCGCCAACACTTGTTCGCGAAGAAGTCTTTGCAAACGAGTGTTGGCGGTCTACGGTGACGGCATGGCGAAGAGCGACGAGGTACGGCTGGACGCATCGGGGCTACGGGCGCTGGCGCACCCGCTGAGGGTGCGTCTGGTGGGGCTGCTGCGGCGGCACGGCCCCTCCACGGCGACCCGGCTGGCGGAGCGGCTCGGCATCAACTCGGGCAGCGCCAGCTACCACCTGCGGAAACTGGCCGATGCCGGCTTCGTGGAGGAGCTCACCGACCGCGGCAACGCGCGGGAGCGGTGGTGGGGGGCCGCGCACCGGGTGACCCGGTTCTCCGACCGCGAACTCGCGGACCGCGAACCGGAGGCCACCCGCGTCTATCTGCAGTCGGTCGTCGACACCTACGCCCTGCGGGCGCGGCAGGCGGTCGACGAGGTGGAGACCCTGCCGGTCGCCTGGCGGGGGGCCTTCGAGCTGAGCGACTGGGGTCTGCGGATCACGCCGGCCGAGGCGATCGCCCTGCGCGAGGAACTCGCCGCCGTGGTCCAGCGGTACCGGCGGGAGGGCGCCGGGGATGCGGAGGCCGCCGGGGGCTCCGGGCCCGGCGGGGCGGGGGCGGTGTCGGTGATCCTCCAGATCTTGCCCGACCTCCAGGACACGGACGCGTTCCCGGAGGCCGATCCGGACCCCGATCCGGACCCCGATCCGGACCCTGATCCGCAGCCCGAAGGGCCCGGGGCCACCGAGGGCTCGGGAGCGCCGGGAGCACCGGGAGCGCCCGGAGCACCTGGAGAGCGCTGAGAACGCGAACAACCCTCGATACGCGGACGGTCCAGCGAGGCGAACAGTCCGGAGACGCGAAGAGGACGGCAGCGCGAACGCCGTCGGTCACAGGGGAGAGACCGCATGAAGGACCGCACCGGGGAACGACCGGCCGATCGGCGTGACCTGAAACCGCTGGCCGGCGTCCTGACCGCGATGGCGGTGTCGCTGACCGGCACCCGGATGGCCGCCGTGGCCGTCCCGTGGTTCGTCCTCGTCACCACGGGCAGTGCCACGCAGACCGGTCTGGTCGCGTTCTGCGAGATGGCGCCGTTCGTGGTGACGAAGGCGCTCAGCGGGCCGGTCGTGGACCGGGTGGGCCCGCGCGTCGTCTCCTGGACCACCGACCTGGTGAGCTGCGCGGCCGCCCTGGCGGTACCCGCCCTGCACGGGACCGGTGTGCTGTCGCTGCCGGTCCTGCTGGTGCTGGTGGCGCTCATCGGCGCCGCCCGAGGTCCGGGCGACCTGGCCAAGGAGGTCATGGTCCCCGACGCGGCGGACCGCAGCCGGGTGCCGATGGAGCGGGCCATGGCCTTCTCCGGCATCGTCGAGCGGCTCGCCGGCACCGTCGGCCCGGCCGTCGGCGGCCTCCTGGTCGCGCTGCTCGGACCGATCACCGTGCTCCTGGTCAACGCCGCCTCGTTCGCCCTCGGTTCGGCCCTCATAGCCCTGACGCTGCCGCACGCGGTGGGCCGTCCCGCCGTCCGGGAGGAGGCCGTCAGTGAGGACGAACGCCAGGGCTACTGGCGCAGCTTCGGCGAGACCGTGCGCATGATGCGGGGGGACAAGCTCTTCCTGACCGTCGTGGTGATGATCGCCGTCACCAATCTCTTCGACAGCGCCCTCATCGCCGTCCTGCTGCCCGTGTGGGTCAAGGCGTCCGGTCATGACGCCGCCCTGCTGGGATCGCTCATGGCGGTCTTCAGCGCGGCGGCCGTGGCGGGCAGCCTGCTGGCCGCGGTCTTCGCGCAGCGGCTCAACCGGCGGCTGGTGTTCTTCGCCGGGTTCACCCTGGTCGGCGCCCCGATGCGGCTGATCCTCCTCGGTGACACGCCCGTGCCGCTGATCGTGGCGGTGTTCGTCGTCGCGGGATTCGGCGCGGGGTTCCTCAACCCGGTGCTGGGGGCCGTCTTCGTCGAGCGGGTGCCCCGGAAGATGCTCGGCCGCGCCAACGCCCTCGCCGACTCGGTCGCCTTCGCCGGCATCCCGTTCGGCGGGCTGCTGGCCGGAGCGGCGGTGGGGCTGGTGGGACTCGCCCCGACGCTGCTGGTCAGCGGTGTCCTGTACCTCCTCACCACCAGCCTCGCCGGACTGCGGCCCGAATGGCGGGAGATGGACCGGCCGAAAGCGCCGGCGCCGCCTTCCCCCCAACCCCGTTCCCGGCTCAGCCGCCTCCGCCTCCGCCTGCGCGGCCGCGAGGAGGACGACCCCACCGAGTACGCCGAGGTACTGGAGGAGGTCACCGACCGCACCACCTGAACCCGGCGAGTCACGCGCTCAGCCGGGTGCGGCCGGGCGGGGCGATCTTCCCATCGGCGGCTGAAGGCCGCCAGGTCACCCGGCCTTCGTCGAGGCACATGACGCCGGTCGCCGTGGCGACGAGGAGGTTGCTGGGGCGGAGAGCGTCGCCGTGGGGCGAACGAGTCACCCGTTCGGCCCCGGTGGCCGCGACCACTCCGTGGCCCATGGGCTTGGGGCCTCGTCCCGCGACGGGAATGTCCTGGCCTGCTGCGACCCCCAACGGCCGGGTCTCGTACCGACGCCGTCCGCGTCAGACTGGAGGAAGGAGAACAGGCCATGGCGAACTCGCGGAGGCGCAATGACGCAGCACGCCGAGAATTCCGCCGACCCCCCGAGGGACGGAGGGCAGGAGCGGGACCCCTACGACGACGAGGTCTACGGCGACGAGACGCACCGGCCCGACGACGATGACGCGACCGAACCACTCGGCGGCGAAGTGACCCATGAGGGCGCCATGGTCCCGAGTCCGGACACGGGGACGGCACGGCCGGCGGAGGAACGCGGCCCGGACGTCTACCTGGACGTCCCTCGGCTCAAGGTCGACCAGATCGACCTCGACGTGGAAGACCTGCGGGCCCGCGTTTCCCTCCAGGCCGAGGTTCTCGACCTCGTCAAGCTCAACGTGGGCGCCGACGTCGCGCTGGGCCGGGTCCAGCTCGGCATCTCCGGGGTGGAGGCGCAGGCCCAGCTTAAGGTCCGGCTGGACAACGTGGCGATGATCATCAACCGCGTTCTCACCACACTGGACCGCAATCCGCAGATCGTCGAGGACCTGGTCCGCCGCGTCGGCTCGGCCGTGCAGGACGTGGGCCAAGGCGCCGGGTACGCGGTGCGGGACGTCGGCGAGAGCGCCGGGTCGGTGGTCGGGGCCGTGGGCCGCAGCGCCGGTGAGGCCGTCGGAGAGGTCGGTCAGGGCGTCGGCGACTTGGTGAACGACGTCGACGGGAGCGCGGGGGAGGCCGTCGGCGAGGTCGCCCGGTCGACAGGAGGGGCCGTCGGGGGCGCAGGAGACGCGGCCCGCGCCACCGGCCGCGCCGCAGGTCGCGCCGTCCGTCGCACGACGGGGGAGACCGGTGCCGACGAGACGGCGACAAGAACAGCTCCCCGGTCCCGGACCAAAGCCGGGCCAGCCACCCGCAGGCGCCGCGCAGCAGACGATGAGCCCCGCCCGACGCGCCCCGCCAGACGCCGCCGTTCCGATGAGCGTGACAAGCCTCCATGAAGGCACACCCGGACGCCCGCCACCGGCGATACTCCCGCCGCTGATTCCGGTCCCGACATCTCCTTCGATGCGGTCGTCGCCAGTGACCGCCTGCGCTTCGCAGCGGCGCCACGGACCCAGGTCTCCTTCCCCGGCAAGGGAGCACGCGAATCGGTGTCCCGAAGCGAGCGGACCAACCTCCCCCCACGAGTGACCCCTGGGCACACGTACCACGACGTGACCGTCGCGTACCGCCTCGCCAGTCGTCTCACGGGCGCACCGGAGGAGGGGCGAAGGCCGCACGAGGACGGACAGCCGCACGGAGAGAACTCCTCCGCCCCGTCACCTGGCCGCGGCGGCTCACCTGCATCACGCGACCGCCCGCAGATCTGAGACCGGCGCCGTACCGGTGGGCCGGCCTCCTCCTCACCCGCTCCGGGCGCCCCTGGTGACGCAGACCGGGTTGCTGCTCCTCGTCGTCCGCCATGACGCTCTTCGGCGGCGGCGACCCGCCGGAGGACGAGTTGCTGCCGCCTGGCGGTCCGCCGGAGCGAGCCACTGAACCGGCCTGCGGCTGAACGGCGTTGCACCGGCTGCCCGGCCAGGGGCCGGAGCGGTCCGCCGCCCTCGACGTCGATACTGGGTGCCACGGCGTGGACGGGGGAGCGGTGGACTGGTCTACGGGACTTCTCGGGTTCGTCGCGGGCCTGCTGATCGCGGCGGTGACCGCGCCCGTGGGCGTGTCCGGCGCGGTCCTCCTGCTGCCGGTCCAGCTGAGCGTGCTGGGCGTGCCCAGTCCGGCCGTCACCCCGACCAACCTCCTCTACAACGTCGTCGCCGGCCCCGGGGCCCTGCTGCGCTACCGACGGGACGGACGCCTGTACGGCCCGCTGACGCGCCTTCTCGTCGTCGGAACCCTGCCCGGGGTGGTGCTCGGGGCGGTCGTCCGGGTCTTCGCGGTCCCCGGCCCCGCCGTGTTCCGGATCCTGGTGGCCGTCCTCCTTCTGCCCCTGGGCCTGTGGCTCGTCATCCGGACCCTGCGGCCCGTCACCGCACCCGCGCCGGCTCCCGGCCGCGCGCAGGGCGAGCCGTCACCCCGGACCGTCACCCTGCTGGCCCTGGTGGTCGGAACGGTCGGGGGCATCTACGGAATCGGCGGCGGCTCCCTCCTCGGGCCCATCCTGGTCGGGCGGGGCATGCCCGTCTCCCGGGTCGCCCCGGCCGCCCTCGCCACCACCTTCCTGACCTCGGTGGTGGGCGCCGGCACGTACGGCCTGCTGTCCCTCACCGGCAAGGCGCACATCGCTCCCGACGTCCTCCTCGGCCTGTCCTGCGGACTGGGCGGGCTGACCGGCGGCTACCTCGGCGCCCGTCTCCAGCCCCGCCTGCCCGAACGCCTCCTCCGCGTCCTGCTGGGCTCGCTGGTGGCCGTGGTCGGCGGGCTCTACGCGGCGCAGACCCTGATGTAGCAGACCCTGACGTAGACGGGTCCGTCGTGGCGACGGGTCCTCGGCGCGGACGGGTCCGCGGTGCGGGCAGGTCCTGCCCACGGCGGCCTCGCGTACCGCGGCCGCGGCGCCCGTTCCGCTCCCTCGTCGCCGAGCCGGGCGATCACTACACTCGCCTGAACGCTCGTCGTCCGCCGGACCGTCGCACGGAAACCCCGAGGTGAGAGCCCCAT
Source organism: Streptomyces sp. NPDC056600 (assembly GCF_042792855.1). NCBI lineage: Bacteria > Bacillati > Actinomycetota > Actinomycetes > Kitasatosporales > Streptomycetaceae > Streptomyces > Streptomyces sp. NPDC056600. Next base: position 136,094 of record NZ_JBHTVQ010000002.1, on the reverse strand, counting down.
GTTCACGACCCGGCCCACGCTCCAGGGCACCTTCGGCATGGTGTCGTCCACGCACTGGCTCGCCTCGCAGTCGGCGATGGCCGTCCTGGAGGACGGCGGCAACGCCTTCGACGCGGCGGTCGCGGCCGGGTTCGTGCTGCACGTCGTCGAACCCCACCTCAACGGTCCCGCCGGCGAGGTGCCGATCCTGCTGGCGCCGGCCGGGGGAGAGGTGCGGGTGCTGTGCGGGCAGGGCGTGGCACCCGCCGCCGCGACGGTCGCCCACTACCGCGGGCTCGGCCTCGAACTGGTCCCCGGAACCGGCCCGTTGGCTGCGGCCGTGCCCGGCGCCTTCGACGCGTGGATGGTGCTGTTGCGCGACCACGGCACCAAGGAACTCGCGGACGTGCTCCAGTACGCCGTCGGGTACGCCGAGGACGGGCACCCGCCCGTGGAGCGGATGGCCGGGACCGTGGCCAGCGTGCGGGAGTTGTTCGAGAGCGAGTGGACCTCCTCCGCCGAGGTCTACCTCCCGGACGGTGAACTTCCGCGCCCCGGGGCCCTGTTCCGCAACCCGGCGCTGGCCGCCACCTGGCGGCGCCTGCTCGCCGAGGCCGACGCCCCGGGCGGCGACCGGGTCGCCCGCATCGAGCGGGCCCGGGAGATCTGGCGTTCGGGGTTCATAGCCCGCGCGCTCCTCCGCCAGTCCGCCCGCCCGACCCTCGACACCAGCGGCGAGCACCACACCGGTGTCCTCACCGCCGAGGACCTCGCCGCCTGGTCCGCGACGTACGAGGCCCCGGCCACCTTCGACTGGCGGGGCTGGACCCTCTGCAAGGCGGGACCCTGGAGCCAGGGCCCCGCCTTCCTTCAGCAACTCGCGCTGCTCCCGGACGAGTTGCCGCCGTACGCCTCCGCCGAGTACCTGCACCTGCTGATCGAGGGCTGCAAGCTCGCCATGGCCGACCGCGAGGCCTGGTACGGCGACGCCGACCCCGGCGGCGTCCCGCTCGCCGACCTGCTCTCCGCCGGCTACAACGCCGAACGCCGCCGCCTGATCGACCCCGGCAAGGTGTCGCTCGAGCTGCGCCCCGGCAGCCCGGGCGGACGCGCCCCCCGGCTGGCCGCCCTGGCGCACCTGATAGCCGATGACGAACCGGAGTTCAACGCCCTGGGCGTCGGCGAACCCACCGTCGCCCGCGACGGCGGGACCCGCGGCGACACCTGTCACCTCGACGTCGTCGACCGCTGGGGCAACATGATCGCCGCGACCCCCAGCGGCGGGTGGCTGCAGTCCAACCCGGTCGTCCCGGAGCTCGGCTTCCCGCTCGGCACCCGTCTCCAGATGACCTGGCTGGAGGAGGGCCTCCCCAACACCCTCACGCCCGGCCGCCGGCCCCGCACCACCCTGACGCCCTCCCTGGCGCTGCGCGACGGCATCCCCGTCCTCGCCTTCGGCACCCCTGGCGGCGACCAGCAGGACCAGTGGCAGTTCCACTTCTTCCTCGCCGTCGCCGAGCGCGCCCAGGTCCGCGGCGGTCTCGACCTCCAGGGCGCCGTCGACGCCCCGAACTGGCACAACGAGTCCTTCCCCGGCTCCTTCTACCCGCGCGGTATGCGGCCCGGCCGCGTCGTCGTCGAGTCCCGCACCGACCCCGCCGTCGTCGAGGACCTCCGCCGCCGCGGCCACGACGTCGAGGTGGGCGACGCGTGGTCCGAGGGCCGCCTCTGCGCCGTCGCCCGCGACCCGGGGACGGGCCTGCTCTCCGCGGCGGCCAACCCGCGCGGGATGCAGGGGTACGCGGTGGGACGCTGACGCCTCCACGGCACGTGCGGCACCGCTCGCGGTACGGCCAGGGCGCCGCAGCCCGACCGGCTCGGTCGAACATCCGATAACAGCAAGACGCGGCGACACGAGTGGTGCCTGCCTCCGGCGAAAACGACCTCTCCTGCGGACCGGACCCAGGACCACCTCGAGGACCTGCGGCGAAGCCTCGACCCGGCCTCGGTGACGGGAAGTCAGTGGCCCCGCTGCCCGGTCCTGTCGGCGGGGCGGCCTATCCTGATCACGGGAGGACACCGCCGACGAAGGAGTCCAAGGTGCCGTCGACATCGATACTCGACGCGGTCGTGGTGGGCGCGGGACCGAACGGGCTGACGGCTGCCGTGGAGCTGGCCCGGCGCGGGTGCTCCGTCGCCGTGTTCGAGGCGCGCGACACGGTGGGCGGGGGTGCGCGGACGGAGGAGCTCACGCTGCCCGGGTTCCGGCACGACCCGTGTGCCGCAGCCCATCCGCTGGGGATCAGCTCACCCGCGTTCCGCGGCATGCCGCTGGAGAGGTACGGGCTGGAGTGGGTGCACGCGCCGCTGCCGATGGCGCATCCCTTCCTGGACGGCACCGCGGCCGTGCTCTCCCGGTCCGTCGCCGAGACGGCGGCCTCCTTCGGCGCCCGTGACGCAGGGGCCTACCGCCGGCTGGTGGGGCCCCTGCTGCGGAACTGGGACGGGCTGGTCCGCGACTTCATGTCGCTGCCGCTCAGCGCCCTGCCCCGCGACCCCGTCACGCTGGCCCGCTTCGGGCTCACCGGGCTGCCGCCGTCCACCTGGCTGATGCGACGCTTCCGGGACGAGCGGTTCAAGGCGCTGTTCGCCGGCCTGGTCGCCCATGTGATGGCGCCGCTCGGCGGCCTCGGCACCGGTGCGGTGGGCCTGGTATTCGCCCTCGCGGCGCACGCCCGCGGCTGGCCGTTCGCCCGCGGCGGCTCGCAGGCCATCTCCGACGCGCTCGCGGCCTACCTCGCCGACCTCGGCGGAAGCGTGCACACCGGGTACGAGGTCAAGCGGCTCGACGACCTGCCGCCCGCCCGCGCCTACGTCTTCGACACCTCGCCGACCGCACTCGCCCGCATCGCCGGGCTGGGCAACGCCTACCGGGACTTCCGGTACGGCGCCGCCGCGTTCAAGATCGACTATGCGCTGGACGGCCCCGTGCCGTGGACCGCCCCCGAGGCCCGCCGGGCCGGCACGGTGCAGGTGGGGGCGAGCGCCGCGGAGATCGGCACGGCGCTCGACGCCGCCTCCCGCCAGGGCCGGGCGCCGGACCGCCCGTTCCTGATCACCACCCAGCCTGGTCTCGCCGACCCCGGCCGCGCCCCGGAGGGCAAGGAGGTCTTCTGGGCCTACGGTCACGTCCCCAACGGCTGGACCGGCGACCTCACCGACGCGATCGAGCGCCAGTTGGAGCGGTTCGCCCCCGGCTTCCGCGACCGTGTCCTCGCCCGCGCGATCAGCGGCCCCGCCGAGCTCGCCGCGCGCAACGCCAACTACGTCGGGGGCGACATCGCCTGCGGCTCCGCCTCCGGCCTGCGCCTGCTGCTGCGCCCCCGCCCCACGCTCCACCCGTACCGGACCCGGCACACGGCGGTCTTCCTGTGCTCCTCCGCCACCCCGCCCGGGCCCGGCGTCCACGGCATGTCCGGCCACAACGCGGCCAAGGCCGTCTGGCGCGCCCTCAGGGAGGAACGGCGATGACCGCGACCACCCGGATCACCCTGGTGCAGGGCGACATCACCCGTCAGTCCGTCGACGCCGTCGTCAACGCGGCGAACTCCTCGCTCCTGGGCGGCGGAGGGGTCGACGGCGCGATCCACCGCCGGGGCGGCCCGGAGATCCTCGCCGAGTGCCGCGCCCTGCGCGCCTCCCGCTACGGCCGAGGGCTGCCCACCGGTCAGGCCGTCGCCACGACCGCGGGCGACCTGGACGCCCGGTGGGTCATCCACACCGTGGGGCCGGTGTTCGACCCGCACGAGGACCGCTCCGAGCTGCTGGCCTCCTGTCACCGCGAGTCCCTGCGGGTGGCCGACGAACTCGGCGCGCGCACCGTCGCGTTCCCCGCCGTCTCCACCGGCGTCTACGGCTGGCCGATCGACGACGCCGCCCGCATCGCCGTGGCGACGGTCCGGGCGACCGCGACCGCCGTCGAGGAGGTCCGGTTCGTGCTGTTCGACGAACGGGCGTTCCGGGCGTTCGCGGAACAGGTGCACTGATCGGATTGCCGGGGACCGGGCGCGTCGCCCGATGCGACGCGGCACCCTCCCGGTATGGGCGGACAGCTGGTCTTGACGATCGTCGCTGTTCTGGGGAGCCTCGGCGGGGTCGTCCTCGGAGGGCGGCTCACCGCGCGTCGTGACGACATCCAATGGGCCCGGCAGCAGCGACAGAGGCAGGAGGACCTCCTGCGCGGCGCCTGCGCCGGGTTCGTCGCTGCCGCGGTCGAGTGCCGGCGGCTCCTCGAACAGCTCCATTACTTCCATCAGGTCGGACGGGACGCGGAGATCCTCGCGTTCGGCGACGAGTACAACCACCGGTCCAGGGACTTACATCGGGAAGCGGCGCAGTTGCGGTTGTCGGGATCGGCGGCGCTGTACGACGCCGCGGACGCTGTTGTGGACGCGTGCGCCGAGACGGTGCGGGCCGTCAAGGCGGCCGAGAGGGTCCGAAGGGCGGAGGACGCCCTGGTCGGATCTCGCGAACTCGACGCGTTCACGGGGGCGGTCAACGCATTCATCGATCAGGCTCGCCCGCATGGCGGAGCTCTGCCTGCCCTGTCCGCGGAGGAGTAGCCGGGGCGATCGTCACCGGGCAGACGATGCGCGCGGTGGTGCGGTCTCCCAAAGTTAGTAGCCATGGCTATGATAGCCATGTACGGTTTCGGGCATGAGCAAGAGTTCCCCGGGGCCCACCCCCGGATTCCTGGTGTGGCGGCTCGCCAACCGGTGGCGTGTCGCGGTGGACCGCGCGCTGGCTCCGCTGGGGCTCACCCACGCGCAGTACACGCTGGTCGCGTCGCTGCACGGGATGCGGCGGGCCGGGGAGCGGCCCAGTCAGCGCCGGCTCGCCGACCACCTCGGCATGGAGGCCCTGTACGTCTCCAAGCTGGCGCGGGCGCTGGAGTCGGCAGGCCTGGTGGAGCGGGCCCGCGACCCGCGCGACCCGCGCGCCGTCCAGCTCTCCCTCACCGAGGAGGGGCAGGCGGTCACACGGCGGGCCGTCGCGGTGGTCCAGGAGTTGCTCGAGCAGTTGCTGGAGCCGCTCGGGGGCCTCGACGCCCCGCGGACGCGCGCGTTCACCGACGAGCTGAGGAGCTTGCTCGACGCACCTCTCGCTCCATCCGCGCACCACGAGAACAGCGACGAGACCGACGAGGGGACACCACCATGACCGCACCCGCACCCGCACCCGCACCCGCCGCCGACGCCCGCGTCCTCGGCCTGGCCCACTACGCCGCTCGCGGCGTCCTGGAGCGCGTCCTGGCCCGGCACGGCCTCACCTTCCAGCAGCAGATCCTCCTGCGCGCCGCCGTCATCGCGGACACCCCGCCGACGGCGGACGACCTGGTCGTCCAGGTCCAGGGCTTCCTGAAGGTCGCCGAGGCCGGCGTCCGGGCCACCCTCGGCGAACTGGTGGCCCGGCGGCTGCTCGTCGCCGACGGCGCGTACCTGCGCCCCACCGACGCGGGGCGTGAACTGCTGGCCGTCACCGCTGGGGAGGTGGCCCCCGTCTCCGCCCGCGTCTGGGGCGGTATCCCCGCCGAGGACCTGGCCGCCGTCGGCCGCGTTCTCGCCCTGGTGACCGAGCGGGCCGAGGCCGAGCTCGCCGCGATGGGCTGACGCGGCGGCAAGCCGGCGGTCGACGGCCAGGCGTCCCACGGCCCGGCGTCCGACAACCCGGTGGCCGACCGGCCGGCGTCCGACAGCCCGGTGGCCGACCGGCCGGTCCCGCCGGTACGGCGCGAACCCCGGGCGGGGCCGTGCCGAACCGGCGGGACCGGCGGACCGGCGCCGGGGGACGAGCGATCGAGCGCGGGGGCGAACGGTTGAACGGCCGAGCGGCCGAACGCTCGAGCGGCTCAGTCGACCCTCGCGCCGCTCCGCCGCTCGAGGGTGTCGAACCGCAGACCGCTCGACCCCTCGCCCTTGCCGGTCTCCCGGCGCCGGGCCCGCCACAGGTGGGTCGATCCGTCCGGGCCGCGGCCGTACTGCCATGTCCGCCGGACCCGCACGCCCTCCCGCGCCACGACCTCGTCGTACAGCCGCAGGCTCTGCGCGTCGTGCTCGAGGATCTCCCCGAGAGGACGGACGAGTTCGCCGGTCTCCTGGTCCCGCAGCGCCGCGCGCGCGAGCCAGCGGGTGGGCGGCAGGCCCTCGGGCTCCTCCACCTTCAGCACGAACGGGATCCAGTGGTCGGGGACCGTCGTGGCGAGCCGGTACGCCAGTGGCGGGGCGCCGGGCGGAGGCGGCGGCCGGTCGGCCGCGAGCTGTTCCGCCCGCCGGTGCCAGACCTCGACCCGGTCCACCGGGCGGCCGGCCGGTCCGGCGACCACCCGCTCGACGCCCCAGACGACGTTCGCCGTCTCGTCGCGCGTCAGCAGCACCTCCTCCAGCGGCGGTGACTCGATCGTGGACGGCAGGGCGTCGGAGGCGAAGAGCAGGTCGGGGCGACCGCCCAGGTCGAACATCCGGAAGCCGTCGACGGAATCGGCGAGCGGTGCCACCTCGGTCCGCCGGCCGAAGGTGTCCGTCAGCGTCAGGCCCTCGATCCGGCACAACGAGCCGGTGGGAACCCCGTCCAGCGGGATCGTGAACCAGTCGTTGCCGAAGACGGTCGCGAACTCCACGAAGAGCAGACGCATCAGGTCCGTCGGGCCGGCGCCGACCGCGCCGAAGTCGACCGCCGCGTCCTCGATCTCCCAGAACCGCGGCGCCGGCATCCCGGGGTACGAGACGGGGACGGGCACCACCTCACGCGTGAAGGGGACCGGCTCGGCCACGGGCGGCTGCTGCGCCGTGCCCGCGCGCAACGTGTCCCCGCCGTCCGCGGAGACGGAGTACCAGTCCAGGCGCCGCCCGTCGTACTCGGAAGCGGAGAGCACGACCTCCCCTGCCGAGGTCTCGGCGGACAACGCGAAGCCGTACTCCATGCGGGCGGGCGTCCAGCTCTCCCCGGCGCCCGCGGCCTGGGTGAACAGCCCGTCCCACCAGGCGAACCATTCGACGACCGCCCGGCGGAAGCCGTCCCGGTCGTTGCCGTCGATCGGAGGTTTGTCGGGGATGCGGCCGCCGTTCTCGGGCAGCGCCTGCTGCAGTTCCCGGTAGAGCCGCGCCCCGTCGGGCGCGCGCCCCGCGGCCAGGTCGAGGTGGCGCAGCGTCGCCGGATCCAGCGTCCGGCGCATCTGTTCGGTGGGCGGCGGCATACCGGCCCACTGGAGGTAGCGGCGGCGGTAGCGGGCGGCGTCCTCCGGCCGGGACAGGTGCTTCGACAGCAGCCGCAGCCAGTGCAGGCCGGACTCGGCCGCGAGCCGCCGGTCGTCGAAGGTGGAGACGCCGTCGCGTGGCGGCAGGATCCGCTCGTGCTCCACCAGGGTCTCCAGCGGCACCTGCCCGCCCGGCGTCACGGCCGCCGCGCCGGGCACGACGGCCTCGGCGCCCGGCAGCGAGCCCGGGCGCCACCGGGCGATCCTGGACGTCTCGCCCGTGACCTCGGCGACCACCGGCGAGCCGGCGTCCTCCCCGTCGAACTCGCGCATCTGCCACTGGCGGCCCAGCAGCCAGCGGGCGTCGTACACCGCGGCCTGCAGGCCCTGCTGCAGACCGCCGTCCAGGTCGTCGGAGCGGGCGTGCACCTCCAGGCGGGTCCACGCGGTGACGGAGCCGCGGTCGCCCACCACCATCTGCCGCTGCTCACCCGTGCCCCACCGCGAGGTGATCCGTACCTGCTTCACCCCGGAGGCGCCCAGCTCGCGCAGCGAGGGGACCTTCACGGTGACGAGGTGGTCGCTCCAGTCGAGGACGACGGGCTCGAGCACCACGGTGGCGGTCGACTCCGCGTCCTCGCCCTCGAAGACCGCGACCATCTCCACCGTGCCGGTCCCGCGCGGGCCGAAGGCGTGGCCGTTGATGTCGACGGTCGCCCCCGGCGCGGCGCTCGGCGGACCGATCGACTCGATCACCGGCAGCTCGCCCAGCTCGTAGCGTGCCGGCCCGCTGTGACCCCACGGCGTGGAGAGCACCACGTCCTTGAAGCCGGCGCCGCCCAGCGCGGCGAGGCCAGGAACCGTCGCGGTGACGGCGTCCGGCGTCCACGAGACGATCGCCGCGGCGACGGGCGTCGTGCCGGGGATGCCCACGGTGAGCGCCGCCCCCGGCGTGCCGTGGCGGCCGAAGCCCTGGCCCGTGACCGTGATGCGGGACCCCTCGAGGCCCGCGGCGGGTTCGAGGGAGGCGACCACCGGCGGGGCGTCCTCGAGCAGGACGAAGGAGAGCGGGGCGGACACGCCGTCGGGTGTCCGCACGGCCACCTCGAGCGGTCCGCCGGAGCCGACGACGGACAGCGGCGGCACGGTGACGTCGATGCCCGCGGTGCTCCAGTCGGTGACGGAGCCCTCGGCGTCACCCCCTCCGGGCACACGGAAGCGAACGGACGACTCGGGCGTCTCGCCGCCGAACGAGCCGGTCAGCCTGACGGTCGTGCCGCCGCGGGCGGCCTGCGGCGCCAGCGCGGTGAGCACCGGCGGCGGGGGCGGCGGGACCTCCGGGGTCGCGTTCATGCGTTCCTCATTCCGAGTGGCTGGCCGGCGCCGCCGACGAAGTCCGTGGCGACGGTCGCGCCCGTGCTGTTCATGGCGAGATAGGTCGCGGGCAGGAACTGCCCGGCCTCCCGCAGCGCGTCGAGGTCGACCATGCGCAGCTTCGCCAGGTCGAGGGCGTCGAGCACCGTCGTGCGCAGCGACTCGATCGTCCAGGCGGCCCCGGGCGCGGGCGGCACGGCGACCAGGACGGCCTGCGGCGCCGTGGCGTTGGGCTGGTCGAAGTGGAAGGCGACGCCCGTGGTGCGCTCCGGGCTCGGCAGCACCTCGGAGAACTCGTCGAACACCGCACCGCACACCGGCCGTCCGGGTCCGGGCCTCCCCACGGGCAGGTGGGCGACGAGCGACACCCGGCCCGTCGGCGGCCCGGTCCCGGCGTCGAAGGGCAGCGCCACCCAGCGGTCGCCGGGACGGTCCGGGAACTGGGCCACCGCGAAGCGGGACCGGTCCTCGCCGTTGAGGAACTCGTCGAGCAGCAGCGCGTCCGCGAGCCGCTGGAACCCCGGCCGGACCCGGCTCAGGCGCTGGAACCACAGGGTGGCGGCGAGCGGGTCCCCGCCCTGCAGACTGTCGCTCGACGCGAAGCCGGGATCGAACCCGCCGGACCCCGAGGAACCCCCGGACACCGAGGACCCCCCGGACCCCGCGAACCCCCCGGACCCCGAGGAACCGCCCGACTGCCCCGTCGTGGGCGTGAGCAGCGGCAGCGCCAGGAACGCCGGCCCGAGGACGACCCGCAGGCAGGCCAGCGCCCGGTCGCAGACCTCCTGGTCGCCCGCGTCCGGCCCCGGCGGAGGCGGCAGTTCCGTCAGACGCCGTCGCAGCTCGGTGTCCACGGCGGACAGCTGGGCCCGCAGCCGCTCGCGGTCGCCGGGTCCGTCGCCGACCGCGGACGAGGGCACGCAGCCCTGGACGCCGAAGTAACCGGCGTCGAGCAGCGCCGCCCGCAGCGTCTCCGCGTCGACGCCGTCCGCCAGCGCCGCGGTGACCCGGCCGGACACGGCGGTCAGCGCCGCCGCCGCGCCGGCCGCGCGGCCGGCGAACTCGGCGGCGTCCACGGCCGCCTGGACGCCGCCGGAGGCCGGCAGGTCCAGGTCGGCCGGGGTGAGCGGCCGGGCCTGGGCGAGCGCGTCGCGCAACGCGACGGCGACCTCCACCAGTTCGGTCAGCGCGACCCTGGACCCGTTGCCGGGGTCGCCCGGGTTCTCCGGGGCGTCGACCGGGCCCAGCCGCACGACCGCGTCCGCGGGGACACCGGCCGGACGGGTGCGCAGCGCGTGGTGCACGATCCGCTGCTCGATCTCGGTGCGCTGCGAGCCGTCGGTGGTCGCGGCGGCGCCGACCACGTCGAGCGCGGTGAGCCGTGGCCTGATCAGGTCGAGCCGCAGGTCGTCGACGGTCGCCAGCGGAGCCGCGTACGCGGCCGACCCGGCGGCGAAGTAGTCGACGCGGACGGCGACCCGCCCCGGGTCACCGAGGACGGCGTCGGCCCAGGCGTTGACGCGGGGCTCGGCGGCCGCGGCGACCTCCCGTGCGGGCTCGGGCGCCCAGAGCGGGGTCTCGCCGGCCGGCGGCTGCGTGAGCATCACCGCCAGGCGGTGGGTGACGGCCAGTCCGGAGCCGGGTGACTCGAGGACCTGAAGGTCCGGGGGCGGCCCGGTGGGGTGGGCCGCCGCGTCGAGGGCGGCGGTGGCCCGCTCGGGATTGCCCAGCACCGTCTGGTAGACCCCCTCGGCGACGAACGCGTCGCCGATCGCGTCGATCAGGTCGTCGAGCACACCCAGCTGCGCCTGGACGGCCTCCGGCGACTCACGTCCCGGCCAGCCGTCGGCCACCCGACGGCCGTCGGCGACCCACCGGCGGTGCAGCGCGAGGCCGTCGACCACGTTGCGGGCCGCGATCGACTCGGCCGGACCGCCGGCCTCCGGCGCTCCGGCGACCGGCTGCGGCGCGAAGGCGCGGAAGTCGTCGACGAAACGGGCGAGTCCGTTCTCCTGCAGTGCCCGCTCGAACCGGTAGCCGAGCAGCGCGCCGAGCGACTGCCCCTGGCGGACCCCGTCGAGCAGCGACTGCACCAGGCGGACGCGCCCGGAACTGAGGTCGATGCCGAAGGGATGCCGGCCCTGGTGCTCCCCGTGCGCCAGATGGCCGCCGGCCAGGATCGCCGAGGCCGTCGCGTGGGCGGGCGACAGGCCGTGCAGGTAGCCGGCGCTCTCCCGCGCGCCGGCCGGGTCGGGCCGCAGGTCTTCCACGAAGCCGTAACCGGCCAGGTGGACGCCGTCGGCCGTGCCGGTCGCGGCCAGCCGCTCCGCAGCGAAGGAGCCGATCCAGGCGTCCAGCCGGTAGGAGGCGAGATCGAGGGTCTCGCTCATCAGCCGCTCCAGCCGCGCCGCGGGCAGCCCGGCCAGACGGGCGATCGCCTCGCGCAGCTCGCCGAGTTCGCCCAGGGCCCCGCTCTCGCCGGGGCCGTGCACGTGGGCGTCCAGCAGGTCGCCCTTGGCCGGGCCGCCGGGGACCGGGTCCTCCAGGAGGTCCCAGGTGATGCGCTCGCGCTCCGCGTCCAGGTCGTCCTCGAGCTGGTCGATGTCGATCAGCTCGGCCTCGCCGCGCCACGGCAGGGCCGGCGGCAGTTCGGCGGCGGCGAAGGCGTACTGGACCAGAAGGGAGTGGCGCAGCAGGAGGTAGAGCAGCGGGCGCGGGGTCTGCATGCCCAGTGCCTGGGCGACGTCCTCGTCGCGCAGCGCCCGCCAGGACGGCCGGGGGACGGCCGCCAGGGCGGCGACGTAGTCCGGCGAGAGCCGGCCGTCCGCGGTGGCGCCGACCGGGTCGCCGGGCAGCGGGAAGTAGTTGAGCGCGAAGGTGGCGTCCTTCAGGCGGGGCGTCCAGTCGAGACCGAGGGCGTCGAGGACCGCGCCGGAGGCGCTCCGCTGGGCCGCCCACCAGTCGCCGCCCAGGTCCTGATGCAGGAAGCGCCAGACGGCGTCGACGTACTCGGGGCCGAGGATGGTGCGCCCGCGCCGGGCGACCGAGTGGGGCAGCATGGCGAGCGCGCTGAGCAGCGGGTTCTCGTCGGGGTCCTCGGGCCCGCTCTCCAGCGGGCGGCCGGGGCGGGGGACCGAGGCGAGGGAGCGCCCCCAGAGCGGCCGGAGCGTCTCCAGGAAGTCGAGCAGCGGCGGCCCGGCCGGGCCGCCCTGCCCCGACGGCATGACGGGCAGGATGCCGTACGGCTGGTTGCCGACGCGGAGCACCGGCAGCGGGCCGCACGCCCGCACGTGCTCGGCGAAGTGCCGCCGCCCGGCGGCCAGGGCCTCCTCGGACAGGAACGGGGTGCTGCCCGAGGTCATCATGTGCTCGAGGAAGTAGCCCCAGGTGGCCGGCCACAGCGCCGTGTTCATCGCGCGCCGCGCCGCCTCCGCGCCGGCCCCGTCGTCGGCGTGCTCCAGGCCGCCGAACACCTCCGCGGCACGGTGGCCGAGGCCCAGGGCGCGGGCCGCCTCGGCGCCGTAGGACCCACCGGGGGGCGGGGTCCGCACGCCGGGAGGCGGCACGTCGGCACGCGAGTCGAACGCGGCCGGGGCCCGCTCGGTGTTGTTGGTCGGCGTGCCCTCCGGCAGGATGCCCAGACCCCGGGTCCAGCGGTGTGCGGCGAGGCAGTCGCCCAGCAGGCCCGCGCCGTCCGTCCCGTCCTCGTAACGGGTCCGGACGCCGACCACGGCCAGGCGGGCGATCCCCTGCCGGGCCCGCGGCGGCAGGGCGATCCGCAGGGCCATGCCGGCCTCCTCCGCGGACGGGAAGTCGACCATCCACCGCATGCCGTCGTCGACGACCGAGGCGTCGCCGTCACCCGCTGCGGGGTCAGGGCCGACGGCGAGCGTCTGCGGCACCCGGCGGCCCCATCCGGTCGCCACCGGTTCCTCGTCGTCGTGCGAGGCGTAGGCGAAGGCGAACCACCGGTCGGGGAGCACGGTGGTGTGCGGCGCGCGGGTCCAGGCGCCCTCCCGCTCGCCGGCGTCGCCGTCCCCGGACGCCACCTCGGCGATCCACTCGGCGCGGGCCGCGCCGAAGCGGGCCACCAGCCGCCGCCAGCTCCCCTCGCCGGGCTCGGCCGCGTACAGCGCGGCCGCCTCCGCCTCGTCGGGCGTCAGCTCCGGCTCGTGGGTGTCGACGTGGATGTCGTCGGGGTACACCCGCACGAGGAGTTCGGAGGCGTCGGGGGTGAAGCGGGTCTCCAGCCGCACCGGCAGCATCGCCACCGGCAGGCCGTCGACGGTGGGCGGGCCCTCCAGGGTCACGCCGGCCGCGGAGGAGCCCCACGCGGTGCGGACGGCGACCGACGCCTGGCCGGCGGCGGTCAGCGCCGGATCGTTCGGCAGCACGGCGTGGATCTCGCCGGCCCCCCACGAGGTGACGGGGCACTCGAGGGGGGCGCCGCCCGCGGGCGTCACGATCACGGACGAGCCGGGGCCGCCGGGGCCGAACGCCGTGCCGGCGACCGTGATCCGGTCCCCGGCGAAGACGGCGCCCGGGCTCACGGACGTCACCGACGGGGGCCCCCCGACGGTCAGCCGGGCGGCGTCGCTCGTCCCCCACAAGGTGCGCACGACCAGCGCCTTCTCGCCCGGCCCGCCGATCGCGGCGGCGTCGGGGATCGCGGCCCGGATCTCCGTGGCGCCCCAGGACCGGGCGGCCAGCCGCAGCTCCGTGCCGCCGGGGTCGCGCAGGAACAGGCCGGAGGCGGCGCCGAAGGCCGCGAGGCCGAAGCCCGTTCCCCGCACGGTCAGCGGTGTGCCGGGGGTACCGCGGTCCGGGTCGACGGCGGTGACCGCGGGGCGGCCGCTCTCCAGGAGGGTGAAGTCCGCCCGGTTCGAGCTGCCGCCCGCCGTGACGACGCCGACCTCGGCGTGGCCGCCGGAGCCGAGCGCGGCGGTCTGCGGGAGCCGGACGGTGATCCGCGTGGGGTTCCACGAGGTCACCTCGGCGGTGACCTCGGGGGCCTGCGGCAGCCGCAGGCGCAGGACGACGCGGGCTGCCCCGCCGGCCTTGGGCCCGAACCCGCCGCCCTGGATCTGCAGCGTGTCGCCCGGGCGGCCGGTGGTGGCGCTCAGTGAGGTGATGGCCGGTGCGGGCATCTCAGGACTCCCCTGTCGGTTCGCCGGTGGTCGTGGGCCCGGGGCGGGCGGTGTCGGTCGGCACGAGCCGCCGCCGTCTTGTCCCGGCCTGGTCGAGTACGAAGCTCTCCGCGCCGCGGGCGACCGCGTCGGCCGCCTCGGCGGCGGTCATCCGCCACGCCTCGCCCGAGGCGTCGACGCCCGCGAGCGCGGTGACGACGCCTCCGTCCTCCTCGAAGGAGGTGACCCGCAAGGCCGGGTCGGGGACCTCCGCGGAGATCATGCGCGGCGCGTACAGCGCGACCCGCACGGGACGCTGGAAGGTGACCGCCGCGGTCTGCGCGCCGTCCGCGCCCCAGCTCGCCGTGGGAGGCGGGGGAGCGGGCGAGGCCGCCGCCGCGTGGAGCGGCAGCGGCCGGCCGGCGAGGTGGCCGGCCGCGGGGGCGTGGCTGAGGGCGGCATACGCGGCCGCGGAGGACGCGGCCATCCCCCAGTGCGCGTCCGCCCAGGTGACGGGAGTGCCGCCGAAGCGGGCGTCGCCGCCCTCGCGGGGCAGCGCGTCCAGACCGAAGCGGGCCCCCGTCGGCTGCTCCTGGAGGACGAAGTACCAGCCGGGACCGCCGTCCTGGCCTCGGGCCTCGCCGATGTCCAGGCCGAAGCCCAGGTACGTCATGTCCGGATCCAGCCGGCCGCGGAACTCCGGGTACCGCACCACGGGGGAGCCGCCGTCCAGGGTGTCGGCGCGCACCGCGTACACGATCGTGTGGGGGAAGCGCCGGAACAGCTCGCCGCGGACCAGCAGCACCAGCATGCCGCGGCCGCCGACCCGGGTGGCGTTGCCGCCCAGCGGCCGCTCGGGCTCCCACTCTGCGATCGGCTCGATGTCGAAGCTCCCCGCCCCGCCGGAGCCGCGGCTGCTCCAGAACTGGCGGAAGAACGTCGCGGCGTAGTCGGTCGGCAGGTCGCGCCAGCGCAGTTCCTCCGCCATGGCGTGGTTCAGGCCGACCAGGTAGGACTCGATGAAGCGCGGGTTGCCCACCAGGACGCCGACGGTGTCCGGCCGGATGTTCTCCGCGCCCGGCAGCAGGGCGCCCGGGAACATCTCCCGCAGCGGTTCGGACGCGGGCTGCGGGAAGTCGGGCGCGGCCGCCAGCGGCCGCAGCGGGTCGGGCGGCTGCGGACCGGGCGTGGTGGTCGGCACCAGGCCGTCGGCGGGCATCAACGGCAGTACCTGCCCGGCCACCGTCCGCTCCGGGGCCACCGGTCCGGCCGTGTCGCCCAGCGTCGCGGCGACGCCGCCGAGTTCCAGCGGGCCGGCGGCCGCGGACAGCGAGGACAGCGGACTCGTCGTCATCTGCCCCGGCAGGTGCGGCACCAGCTCGAAGAGCGCCTTGGACGCGTCACGGAAGCGGGTGTTGATCCGCTCCAGGCGCAGCCGGGTGCGCCTGCGCTCCGGCGGGAGGCCCCCGCCGCCCTGGTCGTCGTCGACGAGGGCGGCCGCCGGGGCCGGCGTCGCGCGGTACACCGGGGTGTCGCCGCCGAACACCCGCGTCCAGCCGGGCGCCGCGGGCACCTCCTCCTTGGCGCGCCGCAGCTTCGGCGCGCCGACCCGGTCGAAGGCGACCGCGCCCTTGGCGGGCTTGAGCGGCACCGTGACCGTGCCCGCGGCCAGCGCGGCCGTCAGCTCCCCGACGTGGCCCGAGGCGCCGCCCGCGGACGGCAGGTGGCGCCCGATCGGCCCGCTGGGACGCACGGCCCGGCGGAACGCCGCCGAAACCGCCCCCTCCGGGAAGACGCTGGTGCGCATCGAGCCGAGCAGCGTGGCCGAACCGCCCGGGGTGTGGCTGCCGTCCGGGCGGAGCCGGACCCTGCTGTGCAGGGGCTGCGTGACGCGCAGCACGGAGTCGGCGGGCAGCGGCGCGATCCGCTTCTCCTGCACGGAGGACGCCACCGACCGGGCCAACTGGGCGCGCCGCAACAGGGCGTTGGCCCGTTCCAGGTCGCCCGCCCGGTCCCAGGCGGCGGCCATCAGCTGTTCCTGCTGTTCGGCCACCACCTGGGCGCCGAGGCCGGCCGCGGCACGGTGGCGCGGGTCCAGGTTCAGCTGCCACTGCCAGCCCTCGGCCCCCGACGCCGAAGGCGGCGGGGCGACGGCGTGGGACCCGTAGAGCGGCGGTGCGACCAGCCGGCTCCCGCCGTCCTCGTCGATCAGCTCCACAAGGTGCCGTGCGAAGGGGGCGCGGGCCTCCTCCGGCCACTGGGTCGACGCGGCCACGGGTGACATCAGGGCGCCCTCGAAACCGAGCTGCGCACCGGGCTCGCCGGCCGGCGGCACGGGCAGCTGCGACCCGGCCGTGGTCAGGTCCATCGGCCGGGAGCCGATCTCGGGACCGAAGGCGACCGGCTCGAGCCGGCGGGCCAGCGACTCGAAGTCGCCGTCCGGGCCGGTGGAGAACTCCCAGTGGTCGTAGACCGGCAGTTCGAACGGGCCGCTGTGACCGGCCGGCTGCGGCCAGGCGTCCTCCCCGGCCGCCGTCACCTCCGAACCCAGTCCGGCCTGCCGTCCCGCTTCGTAGGCCGGGACCACGCAGGCGAGGTAGCTCACGCCCGGCTCCAGCTTCCGCGGGCACAGCAGCCGCGACAGCGTCCGCTCGGCAGGCGCGCCGGCGATGTCCGCCGCGCCGTCGCCGGCGACCTGGACGTGTGCCCAGGCCCACGATTCGGCCAGCGGCGGCAGCTCGCGCAGCACGTCGGCCTGCGCGAGCTCCAGCCAGGGCAACGGCCGGTCCGGGGCCGTGCGCAGGACGGCCGCGTCCTTGCGGACGACGGCGAGCACGATCCACGGCCGCAGCCGCGGTCCGCTCGCCTCCGGGCTGAACAGCCACGGGTAGTCGGGCAGGTCGAACTCGACGGCGGGGAAGTAGTTCGGCTCGAACTGCGCGGTGCGCGGCGGCGGGTCGCGGCGGACGATCTGCCGGACGTCGATGCCCAGGACGTCGCCCGGGCCGTACAGCCGCAGCGTCACGTCGACCGTGTCGGGCTGCCCGTCCTTGGTCACGCCCAGGGTCACCGGCAGGACGGCGCGGCCGCCCTCGCTGCCCTGCGGCCCGGCCGGCACTCCGGCCGCCAGGCCCTGGCGCGACCAGGAGAAGAACCGGTATCCGGCGCTCATGCCGTCATCAACTCCTCGCTGCGCACGATCTGGACGTCCCGGCCCGCCCGGGCCGCCTCGCGGGCGGCGCTCCAGGTGCCGTCGAACTCCGCGGCGGGCGCCGCCAGGTCGGTGACCGCGGCCACCACGTACGACGGCTCGGCGACCGTGGGCCGCGGGGCGTCGACGGCGTACTTGTGGCGTCCGGTCGAGCGCGTCGCGGCCTCCGCCGCCGCGCCCTGCTCGGCCTGCTGCGCGACGGTGTCCCCGTCGGGCCGGAACGCCTCGCCCCGCGCCGGGCCTCCGACGGTGACCGTGTCGAAGGTGACCGGGCAGGAGGCGGCCGGACCCGTGATGAGGGCGTCGTCCGGAGCGGTCAGCCGCGCGCCGGAGGGCATCAGCTCGAAGCCGGGCGCGGCCAGCTTCTCGGCGTCGCCGAGGCCGAGGAACTGTGCGGGGCTGAAGTGGTCCAGGACCGCGGTGGCGTCGTGCCGGGCCCCCGTCACCGAGACGATGTCGAAGCGGGAGAAGTCGGCGGGAGGCGCCGCGCCGAAGCGCGCGATCTCCCGGCGCAGGGGCACGATCCGCTGGGAGACGCGCACCGTGCCCAGCGGATGGACCAGCGTCTCGCCCGCGGCCGGCTCGGGGGCCTTCAGGGTGGCCAGCCGGCCGCCGTCGGCGGGCAGTTCGGCGGCCCAGTTGCCCGCGTCGGCCAGCGCCTGCCGCAACTGGGGCCAGATGGCCTGTCGTTCGGCCCGCGGCAGTTCGCGGGAGCCGCCGAAGGTGGCGTCCACCCCGATGGTCACCTTCAGGAAGAGCACCTTGAAGGTGACCTCGCCCTGCAGGTGCCAGGGGTTGGGGCCGGTGAGGTGGGCCCGCATGTCGATGCCCATGAGCACCTTCGACCCCCGCTTGAGGACCAGGCAGGCGGCGATGTCGACCTGGAAGCCGAACGGCGAGAGTTCGAGCAGCGCGTCGAAGCCCAGGCCCCCCTCGAGCACGAAACCGGCCGCCGCCACGCGCAGTTCGAGCGCGGCGCCCACCTGGACGGTGTTCGCGGTGATGGCCAGGTAGCACTGGGCCCGCAGGCGCGGGTTGTCGCCGTCGGACAGGGCGAGGGTGAGCCGCCGCAGCGCGGGGAAGTTGTCGGGCGGCGTGTAGGACGGATGGAAGCCGCCGATCGACAGCGCGAAGTCCGGGCGCGCGCCCCAGGAGGCCCGCAGCGCCATGTCGCCGGACAGCGCGAACGGGCCGACCGAGGAATCGACCAGTGAGGCGTCGACCGAGACCTCCCGGCGGCCGAAGTCGAGCACACCGACCGCGTCCAGCTGGAGCTTGACCACCGCCTCGTCGGCCGTCGGGAGCAGCGCGCGTAGACGGCCGAGAACGATCAGCCGCAGCGGTGAGGGCAGCTCCAGTACCAGCGCCACCTCCGCCGTCACCAGGGTCGGCGTGCCCCAGGCCAGCTGGACCATCGGCCCGAACAGGTGCCGGTCGCGGGCCGCCGGGAACACCGACTGCAGGGTGCTGACGATCTGCGGCGCCCGGGGGACCGGATCGTCGCGCATGAACATGATCGAGTCGAGGGCGTGGGTGCGCACCCCGGCCCGCAGGGCCTCCACCGAGACGGTCCGGTTGATGCCGAGCAGGCCGCCGACGCCGGTCAGTGTGAACCCGAAGCCCAGTTGCACGGGGGTGAACCCGGACGCCTGGACCAGGGCCAGCAGCGAGAAGCCGGAGTCGCCGTCGGGCATGCGCGTGGTGAGCAGACCGAACGCGTTGAGGGTGATCTCCCCGAACTGCAGGTGCAGCACGCCGGCGTACTGTTCGCGGTCCTCGTCGAAGAACAGGTAGCCGCCGCCGCTGACCGGGCCGTCGATCGACAGCCCGGCGCCGTCCGGCGGCTTGAAGCCCATCTCCAGGCCGACCGGACCCAGATTGCCGGACCCCGGTGTCAGCCGGGTGCGCAGCCCGATGTTCTCCACCGTCGCGTGCAGAGGCCCCAGGGCCAGGCTGCCGGTGGCCCCGACGGTCAGACCCACCGTGCCGGACGCGACGCCCAGGCTCAGCCGCAGCGAGTCCAGCGTGACCAGGCCGAGGGTCTCGTGGACGGGAAGGGTGAGGTCGAGCTGCCCGGAGCCCTCGAAGGACAGCCCGTTGTTCTTGGACCACAGCAGCTTCGCGTCGAAGCGGGCCGTGAGGCCCTCGGGCAGGACCGCCTTCAGGAAGCCGTCCGCCTCCTCGGTGGCCACCACCAGCTCGCAGCCGGCGAGACCGGCCCGCACGAAGGCGTCCGGCGGCTCCTCGGCGTCGACCCGTGCGCCCACCTGGAGGTAGGCCTCCTGGTAGGTGATCGCGGTGCCGCCGCCGGCCGAGAGCAGGGTGCTCGGGGCGCCGCCCGGGTCGGCCGCCCTCAGGCCGACGGCGAGACTGCCGGTGAGGTCCTCGCTCTCCCCGTCGAGCAGCCCGGACCGCAACTGGACCCCGGTCGGCCTGATCGCGACGCCGACGCCCCGGGACAGGTCGACGTCGGTGTCGATCAGCAGGCTCAGCGGGCCGAAGAGCGGGATCTCCAGCGACGCCGAGCCGCGCAGGTACGGCGACAGCTCGATGCCGGCGTCCGTGCCCTCCGCCGTGGTGGCCCGCAGCCGGTGCAGGGAGAAACCGGCCTCGCCGGTCTGCCAGCCGAAGGTGCGCCGCAGCTCCACCAGCAGCTGCGGCGTCGGTTCCGCGTCGGCCGCGGTCGGCGCGTTGCCGATCGAGGCGTCGATGCGGGCGGGCAGCTCGGAGACGATCCCGCGCCCGCCGAAGCCCTGGACCACGAGGCTGATGTTCTCCAGCAG
Source organism: Streptomyces sp. NPDC056600 (assembly GCF_042792855.1). Taxonomy (NCBI): domain Bacteria; kingdom Bacillati; phylum Actinomycetota; class Actinomycetes; order Kitasatosporales; family Streptomycetaceae; genus Streptomyces; species Streptomyces sp. NPDC056600. The sequence goes on along the minus strand of NZ_JBHTVQ010000002.1, from coordinate 116,369 downwards.
CCGCTCGGCGTCGAACGCGGGGGTGCCCCAGCCGTACTCGCCGCCCAGCGCCGCGCCGGGGTCGGTGAGCAGGGCGCCGATCCGCTCGTAATCGACCACCGCGCGGAAGTGTTCCGTCCGGTAGGAGGCGTGGTCGGCGTCGTGGTGCTCCTGCCGGAAGATCCCGAGCAGCCGGAGCACCGTCGCGGTCGTCGGGGACGCCGTCGTGACGCCCATGACCAGGGCGAAGTCGAGCAGTCTGCGGGGGAGTTCGTCGACGACGCCGGTCCTCTCGACCCAGTCGCCGACGGCCGCGAGGACGTCCGGGAGGGTGCGGGCGAAGGCGGTGACGCCGGTGACGAAGTCCTGCACGGCGAGCAGCAGGTCGGCGTAGCGGCCGGCCATCAGCAGTTCGTCCTCGCGCTCCTCGTCGGTCGACGCGAGGACGGCCTTCAGCGTGGCCGCCACGTCCTGCGCGTCGAGCGTGACCAGGCTCGCCAGGTCGGCGCCCGGCGGGGTCTCCCAGCCGAGCTGGTGGAGGACGGACTCGACGATCTGCGGGTCGCCGAGTGCTCCGGCGGAGGCCGTGACCACCTGGGCGATGCCCTCGAGGGCCTGCTGGAACGTGGTCCGGGTCATGACGCCTCGTCCTCCCATGCGCCGTCCTCCCAGTCGAACCGCCGGTAGTGCTCGTACACGCGCAGGTCCTTGGTGCGGGCTTTCGCCCACTCCAGGTAGCCCTCCGCCGAGTCGGCGTCACCGGGCACCTCGGTGGCGTCGGGATCGGGTGGATAGGCGAGGACCCGGGCCTCGTGCAGCGTGACGGGGTTCGCTCTGAGCCCGGCGAGTTTCGCCTCCGCCCGGGTCCGCCACAGCTTCACCCAGCCCCCCGAGGGAGGGCTCTGCAGTGCCGCGTGCGCCGGGCTCGCGTAGCCGAGGTGCTCGGCCCACAGGCGCCTGCGGACGTCCGCGGCGAGCACGGAGGCGGGACCGCCGGCGGCCTGGTCGAAGAGGCTGAAGTTGACCTCGGTCTCCCGGTTCTGGTGCAGGTCGCCCTTGGGGCGCAGACCGAACAGGACGGTGAGGAAGGGGTGCGTGAACGGGCTCTGGCTGTGGTCGAGCGAGGCGCCGTCGAGGTTCGCCGACCCGACGGTGATCCACTGGTCGTCGATGATCGCGACCTTCGAGTGGATGTAGTTCCGGCAGATCTGCGTCGGGCTCTGCGCGGTGGCGCCCGCCTCGTGGCTCCAGGGAGTGAAGAACCCGACCCGTTTGCGCTGCGCCGGCGTCAGCCCGTCGAGCACCCCGGAGACGTGCTGCGGGTGCAGGACGTCGTAGCCGGGGATGTCGACCTTGTTGTTGGTCAGCACGATCACCGACAGGTCGGGCGCCGCCTTCACCCGTCGCACCAGCGCCTCGGCCACGACGTCGTTCGTGAAGTACTGGTTCTCCAGGTAGATGTACCGGTCGGCCGTCTCGATCGCGCGTAAGTAGGACTCCAGCACCGTCTTCTCGCCGCGCGGGAACTGCGTGTAGCGCGCGTTGCCGGCGAGGCTGCGGACGACCTGGAGGGAGGCCGTGCCCGCGGCGGGCGGCGCGGGTTCCGGCTCCACGGGGGTCGCGTCGGGATCGGCCTGGTTCCAGTGCAGCGCGAAGGTCTCGTTGAGGTGACCGATCGCCGGGCCACGCACGCGCAGACTGACGTCGTGCGTCGGCACCTTGACCGCGCGTGAGTCGACGCAGCTGCGGATGTCGCCGTGGCGGGGGTCACCGATCAGGTGGCCGGTGCCGTCGTAGTAGTCCGAGATGAAGGGCGACCCGATCAGGTAGGCGACCTTGTTGTCGATCACGACGAACTTGGTGTGGATCGGGGCGGTCACCGGGGTGCGCATCCTGCGCACGGAGACGTTGGGCACGTCCCGCATCGCCCGGGTGACCCGCGCCCCGCTGGTGACCGGCCACGGGACGTCGAACACCTTGTGGGCGGTGAGCTGGTTGCAGGCCAGCCGGACCTTGACGTCCTTCTCCCGGGCGACCTTGCGGAGCGCGTCCTCCAGCCGGCCGCCGGTCATGGGGACGCCTTCCTCGGGCGTCGCGTCGTCGAAGGTCATGAAGACCCGGCCGACGTCCAGGTAGAACAGCATCCAGTCGATGGAATGCTCGGCCTTGAGGACGTCCTCGTACAGCGCCTTCCACGCCACCTCGTTGTCGATCAGCGGCTCGACGCTGTTGCCGGCGACCGTCCGGGGGAACGCCCCGCCGGTGGCGACCCGGCCCGTCAGTTCGGCGGCGGCGATCCGCACCGGCTCGGGCAGCACCAGGTCTTCCTTGACGTCCTCGTAGGGTCCGATGTCCGGGCCCAGCTGGCGGCCGATCAGGTTGAAGACCCGCACGACCAGGTCGTCGGTGCCGCCGTCGTAGCCGAGGACGAAGGAGCCGTCGGCTCCGGTACGCGCGTAGCCGTAGTAGGGCTCGCCCTGCGTCGAGTACGCGTTCACCAGCAGCCGGTCGCCGTGCAGCTCGCGTCGGAAGACGCCGACGGCGAGATCGGCGATGCCGCGGCCCGCCGCGTCGACCACCCGCCCCGACACCTGCCGGTTGGGGCTGTCCTCCGGCTCCCACAACCGCACGTCCTCCACGACCGTCCGGTTGCGGTCCCAGTGCGGCGGATCGTCGATGGTGTACTGCTGGATCTGCGCGGCCGGGTACCAGTTGCGCCTGCTCCAGGCGGCCGTCTGCCACAGCCACCGCACCTGCAGGGTGGTGTGCAGGTGCTCGACGACCTCGTAGCCGCCGTAGGCTCCGGTGTTCTCCGCGCCGAAGGTCTCGATCACGCCGCGGAAGTACTCGTCGACCTGGCCCGGATTGCCCGCCGTGTCGAAGTCGACCGCGAAGTGGACGACGGAGTCCTCGGGCGCCTTCAGCCGCTTCAGCTGCTCCCGGGCGGCCTCGGCGTCGCTCACGCCGTCCTGGCGGCTGCCGGTCGCCCGCCCGGCGGTGGTCTCCCACACGAAGCCGACGGCGATGCCCTCGTGGTGCAGCGCACGCCGCTCGGTAGGGCTCAGCTGCTTGGTCCGGTGGTTCCTGGTGTTCGGCGACAGGTAGCGGATCACGAAGGCGGCCCCCATGGCCTTCACCTCGGCCGCGGTGTGCCGGTCGCTGTAGTCGACGCCTTCGCGTAAGGCGACCGGAGTCGCGGCGAGGCTGATTTCGGGCACGCTGATGGTCACGTCACAGTCCCCCGATCTGTGAAGAATTTGTGCCAGGAATGCATCCTGGGTGTGCACGGTGTGATCAGTCAACGGTGGTGCACGGAGTGATGGGGGATCTTTCCGGCTTCGGCAGTGGCCGGCGGGCGCCCCGGCGACCCGCCCCGCCCGGGCGCGGGCACGCACCCGGGAACGCCGGAGGGGGCGGCCGGTTGTCCGGCCGCCCCCTCCTTCATCCCGTTCGGCTACGCTCCCCGCTCGCCGATCAGGAGCTCATGAGGCCGTGCAGGTCGCCGTCGGCGCCGCGGAGGCGCCGTTGCCCTGGAGGCCGAAGGTGGTGGAGCCGCCCGCCGCCACCGCGCCGTTGTGCGAGGCGTTCTTCGCGGTCACGGCGGCGCCGCTCTGGGTCACCGTGGCGTTCCAGGAGTTGGAGACCGTCTGGCCGCCGGGCCAGGTCCAGGTCACCGTCCAGCCCTTGAGGGCGGCGGCGCCCGGGTTGGTCACCGTGACGGTGGCCTGGAAGCCGGTGTTCCAGCTGCTGTCGACGCGCAGGGCCGCGGTGCAGCCGCCGTTGCCGCTTCCGTCCGAAGCCGCGGTGCGGGCGGTGACCGAGGCCGAGGCGGACGAGGTGTTGCCCGCGGCGTCCTTGGCCCGCACCGAGTAGCTGTAGTCGGTGGAGGCGGTCAGACCGGTGTCGGCGAACGTCGTGCCGGACGCGGAACCGACCTTGGTGGCGCCGCGGTAGACGTCGTAGCCGGTCACCGCCGTGTCGTCGGTGGACGCGGTCCAGGAGAGCGAGACACCGGAGGCGGTCGTCCCGGTGACCTTGAGACCGGTCGGCGCGGTAGGGGCCTGGGTGTCGCCGCCCCCGCTGCTGCCGCCGCCGGTGAAGCCGGGGGACTTGATGCTCGTGAGGTAACCGTCCTTGGTGGTGTCGACCGAGGTCCAGTCGTCCTTCAGGATGCCGCCGGTGTCGCCCGAGTCGGGATTCCAGGACCAGTACGTCCACGAGAAGCTGTCGGCGCCGTACTGCGCGGTGGGGCGCAGGTAGTCGGCCAGCGTCTTCAGCCAGGTCCGGTCGGTGGCCGCGGTCAGGGTGCTGCCGAACTCACCGACCCAGACCGGGGCGATGTTCTCCTTGAAGACGTAGCCCCAGTTCTTGTCCCAGATGCCCGCCATGTTGGCGGGGAAGGCCGGGTCGTCGAACCAGGGCTGGTTCGCCACGCTCGTCGCGTACTCGTGGGCCGAGTAGACGACGCGGTGGGGCGTGCTGAGCTCCACCGGGTACTTGCGGACGCCCTGGAGGTTGCCGCCCCACCAGGTGGTGCCGCCCTCGAAGGACTGCACGCCCTCGACGAAGATCAGCATGTCCGGGTTGGCCGCGAGGACGGCGTTGCCGCCCCTCTGGGCGGCCAGACGCCAGTCGGTGGCGGCGTCGCCGCAGCCCCAGCAGGCAGGGTCGTGGGGCTCGTTGTGCAGGTCGATGCCGACCACGGTGGGGTTGTTCGCGTAGCGCGCGGCGATCGACTTCAGGTCGGCGATCCAGGTGGACTCGGGGACGGCGCTGGTGTACCAGAGCGCCGACTGGCCCGCGGAGTCCGGCCGGTGGCGGTCGAGGATGACCTTCAGGCCGACGGTGCCGGCGTAGCCGACGATCTTGTCCATCACCTGGAGGGAGTTGAGGCCCTGCAGGTCGGTGTTCATGTTGTAGTAGGTGATCCCGCTCGGCGTCGCGCCGGACTTGAACACGTCGTCGCTGTACGGCAGCCGGATGGTGTTGTACCCCAGCTGCTTCATCTGGTCGATCATGCTCTTGTAGTCACGGGCCCACAGGCCGTGCGGCACGAGGTTGGACGTCTCGAAGCCGAACCAGTTGACGCCCGCGATGCGCACCGGCTGGCCGGCCGCGTCCAGGATCTGGCGGCCGCTGGTGTGCCAGTAGCCGGCTCCGGCCGCCGGGGCGGCCTGCGCGGTGCCGGCGGCGGCGAGCGGCGCAGCGAACAGCGCCATGGCGAGGGCGGTGACGAGCGCGGCCCGTCGCCCGGTGCGGTGCGCGCGTCCGGCCCGGGCCGCCCGGAGGCCCCGTCCCGCGCTGCCTAAGAGTCCGATCATCGTGTGTGCGCTCCTTGTCGAGGGCCGGGTTGGCGGGTGGACGCGGGGGTCGCCACTCGCGTGGGAGCGCTCCCGTCGGCGCCGCCCATACAGAAGCGGACGTGTTCATGTCGCGTCAAGAGATCTGACGGGGATGCAAGTTGTGAAGGCGGTAAGGCGCGTCGGCCGGGGAGGCGGCCGCCGGTGGTTCAGGGGGTGACGGCGGGAGCGGCGGACCGCACAGGTGGCGCACAGGTGGCGTGCCGCCGGTGTCCGCCGCCAGGTTCAGTTCTTCGCGGGGTCCGGCGGGCGCCGAGGTCTCCCGTGCGACCTTCCGCGCGGGAGCGGAATGTCCTTCCCCCACAGCGTGGTTCACCGTACTAGCGTGGAAAGCGAGGGCGCCCGCCGGGCGCCGACGAGGCTGAGGGGGCCGCATGAGCGACGCAGGCGACAGCAACGCGATCGAGGCGATCAGGAAGACCCGGCTGGGCTCCGAAGGCCCCCTCGTGGGGGTGCAGGGCTTCGGCGCGATGGGCATCAGCTTCGCCTACGGGCAGACGGACGACGCGGCGGCCAGGGACACCCTGGAGGCCGCCGTCGAGGCGGGCGTCACCCTGATCGACACCGCCGACATGTACGGGGACGGCCGGAACGAGGAGTTCCTCGCCCCGTTCCTCGCCGCGCACCGCGACGAGGTCACCATCGCCACCAAGTACGCCAACGTGGTGCTGCCCGACGGCGGCCGGGCCGTCCGCAACGACCCCGCCTACATCCGGCAGGCCGTCGAGGGCAGTCTGCGGCGGCTGGACGTCGACGTCATCGATCTGTACTACATGCACCGCCGGGACCCGGCCGTGCCGTTCGCCGAGTCGGTCGGGGCCATGGGCGACCTGGTGCGGGAGGGCAAGGTCCGGTACCTCGGGCTCAGCGAGGTCACCGGCGACGAACTGCGCGAGGCGCACGCCGTGCACCCGATCACCGCGCTGCAGTCGGAGTGGTCCGTCTTCAGCCGCAGCGTAGAGCGCAGCGCGGTGGGCGCCGCCGCCGAGCTCGGCGTGGGCATCGTGCCCTACTCCCCGCTCGGCCGGGGCTTCCTCACGGGGGCGTTCACCGACGCGGGCAAGGAGCTCCCCGACGACGACTTCCGCCGCTCGCAGCCCCGCTTCACGGGGGACAACGCCAGGGCGAACGCCGCGCTGCTGGCGCCGCTGCAGAAGATCGCCGCCGACCGCGGGGCCACCATGGCGCAGATCGCCCTGGCCTGGGTGCAGCAGCGCGCCGAGGTGCACGGCCTGTCCGTGGTGCCCATCCCGGGGACCCGCAAGCGCGCCCGCCTCCTGGAGAACGCGGCCGCCACCCGCATCACCCTGACCGAGGGCGAACTCGCCCTCCTGGAGCCGATCGCCGGCCAGGTCACGGGCGACCGCTACGCCAACATGGCCTCCACGGCCGACGCCCGCGAGGCGTGAGGCGGGCCCGCGAGGCGTGAGGCGGGATTCGGAGCGACGCGGTGGCCGGTCGACACCGGGCACCGCGACGCCTTCGCGCCCAAGCCCCTGGACCGCGGACCCGGAGCCACCCTGACGGCGGGCGCACCGCGGGCGCGGTCCCGGAACCTCAGCCTCGCGCGTCCGGCTTCCACTCCTGGACGAGGAGCCCGAGGATCACTTCGTCCAGGAACTCGCCCAGCACCCACGCCGAGGAGCGCATCACGCCCTCGCGGACGAAGCCGTTGCGTTCGGCGGCGCGCAGCATGGCGTGGTTGTCCGCCAGCGTCTCGATCTGCAGCCGCTGCAGGCCGCGGACCACGAAACCGTAGTAGCAGAGCGTCGCGACCACGTCCGTGCCGTAGCCCTTGCCGCGCGCCTCCGGCAGCAGGCCGAGTCCGATGTGGGCGGACCGGTGGTGGTTGTCGATGCCCCACAGCGTCGCGGTACCGGCCAGGGACCCTCCCTCCAGCTCCACCACGGAGAACGCGACGCTGCCCTGCGCCGTGTCGTCCACCACGAGCCGTGGGTCCTGCGAGGTGGGTGAGAGCGGCCGCCACGGACCGGCCTCGGCCCGGGCGGAGTTGACCACGTCGTTGTAGAGCCCGGTCCGCAGAGTGGAGATGTCGTCCTCGTGCCGGGCCCTCAGCCCGATCCTGTCGCCCTTCAGCATGCGGGCTTCCTATCCGACGGGGATCGCCCCCGGCAAACGAATAACCGGGCGGCCCGAGTCGACGCGGTGGAGGGGCCGGACATCACCCCATGCGGTCGGCCGGCAGAGCGCCGGAGCGTGCCTCGCAGGACATGGTGCCGCCGCCCGCGCGAGAACGCTTCCGGGCCCGGGAACAACCGTCCGGCTCCGGTACGATCACCGCACTCGTCCTCCGTGATCTTCGTGAGGGCATGGCGGATGTGGAGCGGGGCGGGATGACAGCGGTGGTGCGGGGTCTCGGCGTGCGGGCGCTGCGGGGGGTGGTGACGGGACTCGTCGCTCTCGGAGCGGTCGCCTGTTCCGCCGGGGAGGCGGAGAAGGAGCGGGACGCGGGACGGCCGGCGCCGTCGTCGCCCGTCGCCTCGTCGTCCGCCACCCGGAACAGCGGTTCGCCGTCCCCCTCTCCGTCCGCCTCGGCCTCGTCGGGCGCGGGGAGGCGGACCGCTTCGGCGGCCGACCGGGGTGACGCGTCTCCGCCGGCCCCGCGCAGGACCGGCGCGACCTCGGGCGGCGGGAGCGTGAGCGGCGGGAGCGTGGGCGGCGGAGGCTCCTCCGGCGGGTCGGACGGCGGGTCCGTCCCGCAGAACCCGAACCGCGGGCCCACGCCCCCGCCCGCACCGGACAGGCCGGTCCCGACCCCCGAGGTGCCCCCGGCCGGCCCGGGCGAGCCGGTGGCGACCTACACCTTCGGCGGCTGACGGACCGTCCCGTGGTGCGGCGGCGCGCACCGGCCGCCCGGTGCGGCGGGCAAGGCGACCGAGGTCAGCGCAGGAGGAGCAGGGTGAGGACCGCCAGAGCGACGACCACCGCCCCGCCCACCGCGAACGTGAACCGCCCCTCCTCGGACAGCCGCCCCACGACCCGGACGTCACCGTCGGGGGAGAGGAACGCGTAGAACTCCCGGCGGCCCGCGCTGGGCAGTCGCGCCCGCACCACCTTCAGCCGCCGCACGACGACGTGCCGTCCCCGCTCGTCCGCCCGCCGGCCCAGGTGCCGCTCCAGGAAGGCGCGGTGCTCGGGGGAGAGGTCGTCGGGCAGCGGCGCGTCGTCGTCCAGGACGTCCTCCCGCCAGCCCGCCCCGTCCAGCTCGGCGGCGACCCGGCGGGGCCGCGGGGTGGGAGGGGACGGTTCCTCGGTCTCGGGATCCCAGGCGATCCGTCCCGCCGTCCAGGTCGTCACGTTCCCGTTCCCCTCGCAGGCCGTGCACCCGACGGTGCCCCTGCGGCCGCACGGTTTGCAGGGGATGCGACCACTGGCGTCGCAGTCCTTGCACCTGACCCTTCCCCAGCCCCGGCAGCCCGGGCAGGCGGCGGCGGGCGTGTGGCAGCCCTCGCAGGTCACCCGCTGCTCGACGGTGCCCGTCCGGCCGGGCCGCAGCCGTCCGGTCGGGGCGTCGGCCAGGCCGCCGTGCTTGAGGTGCTGGGTGCACGCGGAGACGCCCGCGCACATCGGGCACACCTGGGCCGGGTCGCAGGAGCGGTACCTCTTGCCGTCGCAGTCGGGGCAGGTCCGACGACCGTTGCCGCAGCCGCACGCCCCCTGGTGCACGGTGCCGCGCCTGACCAGGTCGAGGGGCTGCCCGAGCGGCTTCTGGTGAGGGCCGAGCTTGTGTTCCGTCAGCACGTCGTAGGTCGGCCGACCGGCCAGGTCCACGGACCCCGGAAGGTGCCGCGTCGTCTCGGTGCGGCGTTCCACGCTGCGGGTGATCGTGAGCTCGACGAGGTGCGAGGGCGACAGGTCGAAGTCCGTCGGCGCCGGGGCCGGCCGCCTGCCGCGGCCGGAGCGCGCCACGTACGCGCACAGCCGGGCGCGCACCTCGTCGTCGGACGGATCGTTCAGTGCCAAGGCGGCGCCCACTCTCCCCGGTCGAGCCGGTCGAACCGGTCCCGCGCGGTCGTAGGCGCGGGCCGTGCCGAGCGGCACCAGTGTGGCGGGCGCGTGGACGCGGCGGAAGGGCGCGTGGGAGCTCAGGGACCAGGAGGCGGCCCGGCGGGACCGACCAGCCCGGTCTCGTAGGCGAGGACGACGGCCTGCACCCGGTCACGGAGGTGGAGTTTGGCCAGCACGCGTCCGACGTGGGTCTTCACGGTGGTCTCGGCGAGGTGCAGGTGGCGGGCGAGCTCGGCGTTGCTCCGGCCCTGGGCGAGCAGGCGCAGCACTTCCAGCTCGCGCGGGGTGAGTACGGCCAGGTCACGGTGGAGCGCGGGAGCGGGGGCCGGAGCCGGCGCGCCGGTGGCATGACGTGCCGGAGCCCCGGAACCCGCGCCCGCGGAGGCTGCGGCGCCCGCATCCGAGCGGGCGTACCGCTCGACCAGGCGGCGGGTGATGGCCGGGGCCAGCAGCGCGTCGCCGGAGCGGACCAGGCGGACCGCGGCGACCAGGTGCTCGGGAGTGACGTCCTTGAGCAGGAACCCGCTCGCCCCCGCCGACAGGGCCGCGTAGACGAACTCGTCCAGGTCGAAGGTGGTCAGGATGATCACGCGGGGCGCGTAGGCCCCGGTGGTGGGGTCGGCGTGAGGGGCGACATGGATGCCGGCGCCGGCGCCGGTGTCGGTGGCGGCCAGGACGCGCCGGGTGGCCTCCAGGCCGTCGAGCCGCGGCATCCGCACGTCCATCAGGACCACGTCGGGCCGGGTGCGCCGCACCGCCTCGACGGCCTCGAGACCGTCGGCCACCTCGGCCACGACGTCGATGCCGTCCGCCGCGAGGATCATGCGGAAGCCGGTGCGCACCAGGGCCTGGTCGTCGGCGATCACCACGCGCGGCGGTGCGGTCATGCGGTCTCCAGGGGGATGAGGGCAGTGACGCGGAAGCCGCCGGTGAGCCGGCGGCCGGTGTCCAGGGTGCCGCCGTACAGGGCGAGCCGCTCGCGCAGGCCGATCAGGCCGCGGCCGTTCCCGGCGGCCGCCGACGGCGACGGGGCGCCTCCGGTGTCGGTGACCACCACCCGCAGCAGCGTGTCGTCATGGGTGACGGTCACCTTCGCCTCGGCGCCGCGGGCGTGCCGGACGGTGTTGGTCAGCGCCTCCTGGACCACGCGGTAGGCGGCCAGCCCCACCCCGGCGGGCACCTCCCGCCCGCTGCCGTCGACGGTCAGCGTGACGGCGACGCCCGTCTGCCGGACGCGGTCGACCAGGCACTCCAGCTGGTCGAGGCCCGGCTGGGGCGCCAGGTCCCCGCCGGCCGGCCCGGCCATGCCGTCGCCGTCGCGGTCGTCCATGGTCAGCAGGCCCATGACGTGCCGCAGTTCGGTCAGCGCGGCCCGGCCGCCCGCCTCGGCCGCGAGGAGCGCCTCACGGGCCTGGCCGGGGGCCTTGTCCATGACCGCGCGCGCCGCGCCCGTCTGGATCACCATCATGCTCACGTTGTGCGTGACGACGTCGTGCAACTCCCGTGCGATGCGGGCGCGCTCGTGCTCGGCCGCACGGCGCAGGTCCTCGGCCCGTTCGCGTTCGAGGGCGGACATGCGCGCCCGGCTCTCCTCGGCGCGGAACATCCAGGCGCGCAGCCCCACCGTCGCCACGAGGAGCGGAACGAGGATCAGCAGCGGGACGTACTGGTTGGGGACCGGCGTCGTCGGCGAGACCCGCACGCCCTCGGAGTCACCGGCGACGGTGAGCACCAGGACCGGCAGGCTCACCAGGGTGAGCGCCCGGTAGGGACTGTAGGCCGCGGCGCTGTAGGCGGCGACGACGCAGGCGTAGAAGACGAGCCGGCGGGCGTCGTGCGGCGTCAGCGCGGCCGCGCCCGTCACCACCCACAGTGCGGCCAGCGGGTACCGGCGGCGCAGCAGCAGCGGGGCCCACGCCGCCACGGTCAGGGACGCGGCGGCGGCCACGCTGCCCGCCCCCGCCGCACGGACCAGCGGGGCCACGCCGTCCGGCGCCCCGGCGACCAGCGACGCGCCGGTGGTCACGGCCCAGCTCAGCATCACGGAACCGAGGAGCAGCACCAGCGCCGTGTCGAAGAGCAGGTTGCGCCGGGTCGGGCGCGGCAGCGGTCCGGTCGGCCGGAACAGCGACCTGGTCCCGTCCCGCAGCCACCGCACCGCCGGCCCACTCGTCACCCCCGCATCCTCACAGACGCGCGGACCGCCGCGCATCCTCCTCCCGGCCGCCGCGACGCCCCGGCGTCCTCCTGACGACTACGTCTCAAGGACGACACCGGCGGACGTCGTCCCCGCGGACCACCGGAAATGCCCCGGCCGACGGACGCGCCCCCATCCCTCCCACGCCTAGCGTCCGGCGGGTCGGAACGAAGAGGCCACGAGGCCGCAACGAGGGAGTCGCCATGACCGCGCCGGTGATCGAACTGCGTGACGTGAGCCGCGGGTACGGCGAGGGACCGCCCGCCCTGGACGCGGTGTCGCTCACCGTGCGGCCGGGCGAGGCGGTGGCGGTCCTCGGCCCGTCCGGCAGCGGCAAGTCCACGCTGCTCAACATGGTCGCCGGGCTGGACCGGCCGGATGGCGGGAGCGTCACCGTGGACGGGGTGCGGATCGACGGGCTCGGCGAGGCGGCGGCGGCCCGCCACCGGCGGGACAGGATCGGCATGGTGTTCCAGTTCTTCAACCTGCTCGACGACCTCACCGTCACCGACAACGTCGTCCTGCCCGCCCAGCTCGCGGGCATGGCACGGCGGGAGGCGTTCCGCAGGGCGAAGGAGCTGCTGGAGGCGCTCGGCGTGGACCGTCATGCCGACGCCCTGCCCGGCCGGCTGTCCGGCGGTGAACGCCAACGCGTAGCGGTGGCCCGGGCGTTGGTGAACCGGCCGCCGCTGCTGCTGGCCGACGAGCCGACCGGCGCGCTGGACAGTGCCTCCGGACAGGAGGTCGCGGGCCTGCTCGCCCAGCTCCACGCCGAGGGGCAGACCGTTGTCGTGGTCACCCACGACCTCGCCCTGGCCCGGGCTTGCACCACCCGCACGGTCCGGCTCGTCGACGGCCGGATCGCCGAGGACGGCGCGACCGGCGACGTCACCGCACTGGGGGCCGGTGACGGCGGCGGCGCGGCGGGGAGCGCCGACGGGTTGGGCGCGGTGCTTGGCACCGGCGGCTTCGGCGCGGCGCGGAGCTCCGACGGCTTCGACCGCTTCGACGGCGGCACGGCTGTGGGGCGGACCCGATGAGCGCGCTGAGCCGGGTGGTGCGCTCGGGCGTGGCCCGCCGCAGGGTGCCGGGCATCGTGATCGGTCTGGCCACCATGATGGCGGTGGCGGCCTCCCTCCTCGGCGCAACGCTGATCGCCGCCTCCGGCGCGCCGTTCGACGACGCCTTCCGCCGCGCGCACGGCGCGCACCTGTCCGTCCAGTTCGACGCGGACCGCATCGACGCCGGGCAGGTGAAGGCCTCCGCGCACGCCGCCGGCGTCGCCGCCGCATCCGGCCCCTTCCGCACCGCCACGGTCGCCCCGCGGACCGAGGACGGCACGCAGGGCTGGCCGATGACCGTGGCCGGCCGTGCCCGCCCGGGCGGCGGAGCCGACCGCGTCACGCCGGTGGACGGGCGGTGGGCCGAGCGCCCGGGAGAGATCGTGCTCTCCGCCGACTCCCCGCTCCTCCCGGTCCTGGGGATGCGGCTCACCTTCCCCGGGCTGCCCGCCGAGCCGTCGGTGAAGGTGGTCGGCGTGGCCCGCTCGGTGACCGGGACCGCCGACGCCTGGGTGGTCCCGGCACAGATGCGCGCCCTCACCGGGGACGGCGCCGGCGGCTACCAGATGCACTACCGGTTCGCCCACGCCGGCGCCGGAGCCGATACCGGGGCCGGGACCGGCGCCGACGCCGGCACCGACGCCGGCACCGAGGCAGGGATCGCCGCCGGGCTCGAGGCCGTCACGGCCGGGGCGCCCGAGGGCGCGGTGACCGGCGAGCAGTCCTGGCTCACCGTCAGGAAGGCCGTCGAGCGCGACACGGCGCTCTACGTGCCGTTCCTGCTCGCCTTCGGCGTGCTGGGCCTGGTCATGTCGGTCCTGGTCGTCGGCAACGTGGTCGCCGCCGCAGTCGGGACGGCGACCCGGCGGATCGGCATCCTCAAGGCCGTCGGGTTCACCCCCGGCCAGGTGGTCCGGGCGTACGCGGCGCAGGCCCTGGCTCCCGCGGCGGTGGGCACGCTGCTGGGGGTCGTCACCGGCCATCTGCTCGCGGTGCCGGTGCTGGCCGAGACCGCGGAGGTGCACGGCGGGACGACCCTGGCCGTGACCCCCTGGATCGACGCCGTGGTCGTCGCCGGGGCGCTCGGCCTGGTGACGGCGACGGCCTGGGCGAGCGCGTGGCGTGCCGGACGGCTGCGCACCGTCGACGCCCTCGCGGTGGGCGCCACCGCGCGGCCGGGGCGCGGACGGGTCCTCGCCCGGCGGATCGCACGGCTCCCGCTGCCGCGCCCGGTGGGCCTGGGGCTGGCCCGGCCCTTCGCCCGGCCCGGGCGCGCACTGGCCATGGCCGCCGCCATCGTGTTCGGCACCGCCGCCGTCACCTTCACCGTCGGGCTCGGGGCGTCGCTCACGAAGGTGATGGAGGCCAAGGCCCACGACGTCGCGGACGTCACCGTGGAGGCGCCGCCGCCGGAGCTGGGCCCGCACGGCCCCGCACCGCGCCGCGAGGGGGCCGTCGCCGACCCCGAGGAGATCGCCGGGGTCGTCGACGCGCGGCCCGGGACCGCCCGGCACTACTTCCGTACGAAGGCGCGGGCGACCGTCCCCGGGGTGGGCGGCGTCACCGAGGTCGTCGCCTTCACCGGGGACGCCTCGTGGGGCGGCTACACGATGGTCGCCGGCCGGTGGTTCGGGAAGCCCGGCGAAGCCGTCGTGCCCACCGGGTTCCTCGGCGCCACCGGCACCCGGCTCGGCGACACCGTCACCCTCGGCGGCCTGGGTGATCCGGTCACGGTACGGCTCGTCGGCGAGGTCCTCGACACCCGCAACGACGGCATGGTGGTCCTCACCGACGCCGCCGGCCTCCCCGCCGCGGCGCTCGACCCGGCGGAGACCGCGCAGCACATCAAGGTGACGTCCGGCACCGACGCCGCCTCCTACGCCGCCGCGCTGGACGAGGCGCTGGAGCCGCTGGGGGTCACCGCCCGGGCCGGCGGGGACGACCGCAGCAGTTCCATGGCCCTCACCCTCGGCGCGCTGTCCGCGACGCTCACCCTGATGCTGGTCGTGGTCGCCGGCCTGGGCGTCCTCAACGGGGTGGTCCTGGACACCCGGGAACGTGTCCGCGAACTCGGCATCCACAAGGCGCTGGGCATGACGCCCCGGCAGACGGTCACCACGGTCGTCGCGTCCGTCCTCGTGACGGGACTGGCGGGCGGGACCGTCGGCGTGCCGCTGGGGCTCGCGCTGCACGGGGCGGTCGTGCCCGCCATGGGCCACGGCGCGGGCCTGCGCCTGCCCGCCTCCGTCCTCGACGTCCACACCGCGCCGGAGTTGACCGCGCTGGCCTCGGCCGGGCTGGTCATCGCCGTCCTCGGCGCGCTGCTGCCGGCGGGCTGGGCCGCCCGTACGCGGACGGCGGTCGCTCTCCGCACGGAGTAGAGCGGGCCCTCAGGGGCGGCGTTCGGCCACGTACGCGGTGAACGCCGTCCACCGGGCCCGGGGGAAGGCCAGCACCGGTCCCTCGGGCCTCTTCGAGTCCCGCACCCGCACGACCCGCGCGTCCACGGAGACCTCCACGCAGTCGCCGCCGTTCGTTCCGCTGTGGCTGCTCTTCACCCACACGGGGCGATCGGGTTGCCGGATGTGCTGTTCGACGCTCATAGCTCCCCTGCCAAGCGTTCGACGAGACGGCCGGACTCCTCCAGGTCGAGGGCCTGGGACCGCAGCATTCCATAGCGCAGCCAGAACTCGCTGACCTCGTCGCGATGGGAGCGGATGTTCACGATGCCCTGCGCCTCGATGCACACGAACTGCCGCCGCTCCACGGTTTCCAGCAGGACCATCTGGCCGTTGACCCCACTGTGTGCGGCCCGCCGGGTCGGCATCACCTGGATCTCCACGTTCCGCAGGCGGGCGCATTCCCGGAGCTGGGCCAGCTGCCGCCTCATCACGGCGGTGCCGCCCACCAGCCGGTACAGCGAGCTCTCCTCCAGGATGAAGGCGAACACCACGCGGGGCTTCGTCCGGTGCAGGAGCGTCTGCCGGGCGAGCCGGGCGGAGAGGTGCTGCTCGATGGCCTCGTCCTCGAGCGGCGGGTAGTGGGCCTCGAGCAGCGCGCGAGCGTACTCCTCGGTCTGCAGCAGGCCCGGGACGAGCATCGGGTCGTAGGAGAAGCGGCTGACGGCCTCCGACTCCAACACGGCGAAGTCCCGGAAGAACAACGGCAACTTCGCCCGGTCCACGTCCTCCTGAAGCACCCGCAGCGCCCCCTCCGCGCCGAGGACCCGTTCCGCCGCGTCCGTGAAGGCCCCCTTCGCCGGACGCCGCCCCCGCTCGACCGAGGCGACCTGTTCCAGCGAGTACCCGATCGCCTCCGCGAGCCCCTGCTGGGTGAGGCCCGCCCGCTCGCGGTACAGCCGCACCAGTTTCCCGTACGCGCCCCACACCGCGGGGCGTTCGTCGTCCGGTGTACGCGTGCCCATCACATCCCTGCCCGCCGCGGTCGCCGTGCCCCCGTGGTCCTCAACGACCCGCGGGCCGGTCGGTTCCGGAGCGCGGCCCGTACAGGACCCGTACCGCCCCGGACGGGCACCCGTACAACTCCGGCCGGTACCGCCGCCCGACCTGGCCCGGCCGGTGCGCACGGCGACACGGTGACGCCCATGGAACCGACCCGGACCGTGTCCACGGACCCGCAGTTCACGCTCCGCCTCAGCGCGACCCCGCGCGGCGCGCACCTCGCCCGTCACCTCGCCGCGCAGCAACTCGCGGCCTGGGGCGTCCCGTACGGCAGCGACGCCTCCGACGCCGTCTGTCTCGTCACCGCGGAGCTCGCGGCCAACGCCGTCACGCACGGGCTGGTGCCCGGCCGGGACTTCCGGCTGTCGCTGCTCCGGCTGCCGGGGCGCGTGCGCGTCGAGGTGACCGACGCCCGTCCCGAACGCCTGCCGCGAGAACCCCGGTTGGCCCCCTCGGCGGCACCGGGAGGACGCGGGCTCCTCCTGGTGGCGGCCTGCGCCGACCGGTGGGGCCACGAGGTGCGCGACGTCTGCGCCAAGACGGTGTGGGCCGAGGTCCCGTGCCCGTGACGCGCCCCGGTGTCAGTCGCCGAACATCCCCCGCAACAGCTCCCGCACGCCCTGGCGCAGGTCGTCCAGACCGGGCGGATCGGCGTGGTGGGCCCCGGCCGCGCAGGAGAACATCACGCCGTCGGCCCAGGCCACCAGCGACAGCGCCTGCCGGGCCGGATCGGGCGAGCCGAGGCCCGCCACCAGCCCGGTGGCCACCTCCCGGAACCGCGCGCCGGCCGCGTCGAAGTGGGTGCGCAGCTCCGGCCGGCGGGTCGCCTCCAGCGCCAGCTCGTAGCGCGCGAGCAGCAGGTCACGGTTGCCGGTCAGGGAGCGGTGGACGGCGAGCGCCAGCGCTTCCACCAGTTGGTCCCGGCCGCCGCGGGGGTAGGGCATCTCCTCCACGGCGAGGACCTGCGCCTCCCGCTCGGCCAGCCGCAGGACCGCCAGCTCCAGCAGCGCCAGGCGGGTCCGGGCGACGTTCGAGGTGGAGCCGTGCGGCAGTCCGGCCGCCTCGTCGACCGCCCGGTGGGTCAGTCCGCGCATGCCGCGCCCGGCGAGCAGGGCGAGCGCGGTGTCGGCGACGAGGACGGAACGGGACGTCGGTGCGGGCATGCCCCCAACCTACCGTTCGCACTACGGCTGTAGTAACTTCGGTTCCGCGGCCACTACAGGCGTAGTGACCGGCTCCGGAGGAGGAGAAGCCATGTCCGCCGTGCCCTCGCCCCGCCCCTCGTGGTCCGCTCAGGTCGTCGTCGTGGGAGGCGGCATCGGGGGCCTGACCGCGGCCGTCGCGCTGCGGCAGGCCGGCCGGGAGGTCGTCGTCCTGGAACGCGCGCCCTCCCTGGAACCGGTGGGGGCCGCCATCTCCCTCGCCCCCAACGCCCTGCGCGCGCTCGACGTCCTCGGCGTCGGGGACGAGGTGCGCGCCCTGGCGGCCAGGGTGGGCGAGGGCGGGATGCGCAGCCCGTCCGGGCGGTGGCTGGCGCGGACGGACGCGGCCGGGATCGCCGCGCGCTTCGGCGACCCGCTGCTCCTGCTGCCGCGCTCCACGCTGGTCGACGTCCTCACCGCCCGCCTCCCCGAGGGCGCCGTCCGCACCGGCTGCCGGGCCGCCGTCACCGACCCGGGGGGCGCCGGGCGGCCCGCCAGGGTCACCACCCCGGCCGGAGAGCTGACCGCCGGCCTGGTGGCCGCCGCGGACGGCATCCACTCGCCGGCCCGCGGCGTCCTCTTCCCCGCGCACCCGGGCGTCGTGTACTCCGGCTTCACCACCTGGCGCGTCATGGTCCCGGCGCCCGCCGCGGAGATCGTCTCGCACGAGACCTGGGGGCCCGGGCGGCTGTGGGGCACGCACCGCCTCACGGACGGCAGGATCTACGCGTACGCCGCCGCCACGACCCCGCCGGGCGGGAGGGCCGCCGACGACGAGAAGGCCGAACTGCTGCGCCTGTTCGGCGACTGGCACGAACCGGTCCCCTCCGTCCTCGCCGCGATCCGGCCGCAGGACGTCCTGCGCCACGACGTCCACCACGTCGCCCCGTCGCTGCCCGCCCACCACCGGGGGAGGGTCGCCCTGGTCGGCGACGCGGCGCACGCCATGCCGCCGACGCTGGGGCAGGGCGGCAACCAGGCGATCGAGGACGCCGTCGTCCTCGCCCACCACGCCGAGGACCTTCCCGCCTACACGGCGGCCCGGCTGCCCCGCACCTCGGCGCTGGTCACCCGATCGGTCCGCACGTCACGGCTCGCCATGACCCGCAACCGACCCGCCGCCGCCCTGCGCGACACCGCGGTGGCCGCCCTCTCACGCACCGGCCCCGCCCTCTTCCTCCGCGCCCTCGACGGCATCGCCGACTGGCACCCGCCCCAGCACACGCCCGGCGCAGCCTGAACGACCGTCACGGCGCCCCCGCCCGCTCCTGCCACCGCCCTCACCGGACGGCGGCCGCGCCGTCGCTCACGGACCGGGTCAGGCGGGCAGGAGCTGGACCAGACCGACCCAGTTGTCCTCGTCCGCCCAGGCGTGACTGGCCCGAACCCTCCACCGGCCGGCAGGCAGCGGGACGGGTGCCTGATCGGGCAGCCCGCCGCCGGGGTACTCGATGCCCAGGTCCGAGCCCGCTTCGGCAGAGTCCATGAGCACGGCCGGACCGTCCGACACCCAGGTGCCACACTCCTCCCACGCGGTGGCCGGGTCCGCGAGGACAGCCTCCGCCGCGGCCCTGAGCCCGGCCTCGGAGTCGGCGGCGAGCCAACGCAGGAACGCTCGACGCCCGGGCAGGAAGCAACTGTTGGCCGGCTCGTCCGCCAGTACCAGCGCCTGCGCACCGGTCCCGTCGACGGTGATCACACCGGCAGGATCGTCCACCGCACAGGCCCGGTCGTAGTCGTCCGCAGCCGTGGTGTCCCCCGCTGCGAACCCGGTGCCCGTACATCCGTGCCAGCCGGCCAGGGCGGAGACGGGGACGACGATCAACGGTCCGCCCATCGACCGGACCCAGACAGAGGTACTCATGCCCGCAGTGTGCCGTCGCCCACCGACAACGCCCGCGGCCGATCAACGGCGTCCGACGCCGGCGCGCAGACCGGGTCGCCTCCGTCGACTCCCGGGGGGAAGCCATGGCGGTGCGCGAATGCCTCCGTCATCGACGCGGCGGCTACGACCAGCTGGGGATGTGCGCCTCGGGCGCCGCCCGGGACGGTCCGGACGCCGCGGCGGGCTCGCCCGCGGCCGAGGCGGGGAGCGCGTCGGGGACGGTGGGGGAGAGGGGGAACAGGGCGTCGAGGCCGAGCATGTGCCATATCTGCTGGTAGTGGTCGTTGAAGGCGGCAAGGCGCAGCGTGCCGGAGCAGGCCTCCGCCGTCCGCGACAGCGTGATCAGCATGGTGATGCCCGAGGAGTCGAGGTACTCCATCTCGGAGGCGTCCACCACCAGGGTGGTGAAGCCGCTCCGCACCAGGTCCTCGCACTGCGCGCCGACGGCCGAGGCGTTGTCGAAGTCCACCTGCCCGGGCAGCCGCACGACCGCCGTGTTCCTGCCATGCGTCCGCACGGTGAGCATGAGGTACCGAGTACTCCCGTCTGATTCCGGCCTGTCCCCGTCGCGTCACCGCGGGGGCGTGGTGCTACGTGTTCCCGTCGGCCCGCCGTTACACGTCGGCTCCCGATGTGTAACGGCTCACCGCCTCACGCCAGCCCGGTGTGGAGGCGCACCGTGGTGCCCTCGTCCGGCGAGGAGCGGATCTCCACGAGGTCCGTGAGCTGGTGGACGAGCCACAGCCCGCGGCCGCCGATCTGGCGGGCGTTCGGCCGCAGCCGCCCCGTCAGCGGATTCTCCATGTATCCGGCGTCCCGGAACTCGCACACGAGGCGATCGCCCTCGCTCCACGTGCGCAGCACTCCCTGGCCGCCGCCGTGCCGGATGCTGTTCGTCGCCACCTCCGTCGCGGCCAGGTGCAGCTCACGCAGCCGCAGGCCGCTGAGGCCGTGCTCCTCCGCACAGGCGGTGATCTTCCCGCGCAGGGCGGGCAGATCACCGCTGGTGTAGGCGAACTCCTCGTACGGGTCGCACGGGTGGGTGAGCGGGACGAAGGCGTAGGGCGCCTGCGCGTCGTAGTCCTCGCAGGGCATCGTCCTGCCGTCCCTGCGCATCTCCGGATGACACCGGGCCATGTCCTGCAGACCGCCGCCCTCGTCGTGGGCGACGTCGTAGGGGCACAGCAGCCACCAGGCAGGGCCCTTGGCGAAGGCCTTGTTCAGCAGCCACTCGTGATAGTGCAGCTCCGCGGCCTCCGCGGGGCTGCGGACCTGGTCCCAGGGGGATTCGCCGATCCCGCGGACCGGCCGCCCCTCCTCGACGTGCTTCGCGATCCAGCCCTGCCAGGAGTCGATGAGCCGGCCGGGCCGGTGCGCCACCCGGCTGGTGTCGACGTAGCGGACGGCCTCGTCCTCGCGGATCTCCGCGCGCAGCATGGACGCCTTGTCCTCCGGGACGGCCACCACGACGGCCTCGCCGCCCTCGAGCGCGTCCTCGATGAAACGCAGGGTGCCCTGGACGAACTCGTCCCCTCCGGCGTACGGGTAGAGCTCGTGCCGGTACCCGCCGCCCGGGGTGATGGTCTGCTGGAGTGAGGCGTTCATGGCGCCATCACCACCGGAATGTCGGGGACCGCGAAGCCGGACAGCTTCCAGGCTAGTCGCACGGTCTCGTTGGCCCCTTCCAGAACCACCTTGCGATCCGGAAGGTGCCGGGCCGCGTCGGCCAGGGCGCTCATCCCGGCGGCGTCGAAGAACTCCAGGGTGTGACAGAGCAGCCGCACCGTGGCCGCCCGTGCGAGGAGGGTGCACAGGACGGTGCCGAACAGCAGCGAGCCGTCGCTGTCGACGATTCCCTCCACCGCCCATCCCTTCCGGCCCGCCCGATACACCCGGAATGCCGTTGACGCTGGACGGCTGCCCAGATGGTGCGGGTGCACGCACGCGATCTGGTCGAGCGTGGAGGGATCCCAGCCCGCGCCGCTGTAGGCGCAGACCACCATGGCCCCGGTGTCGGCCGCGAACTCCTCGAGCTCCAGCTCGCTGCGCAACAGCTCGTCCGCCGGTTCGGTGGGGAAGGCGGGCCGGACGTGACGGAGCACCCGGAGCGAGCGGAAGCCCTCGCGGCCGGCGGTGACCGCCTCACGGCGCACCGCGGCCAGCAGGGAGACGTCCAGCCGGGCCGGGTCGAGGACGAGCTGGGCGAACTCGCTGCCGCCCTGGAGGTGGGGCCCGACGATCAGCACCTTGTCACCGTGCAGCGCTCCGTCCGCGACGAAGGCCCTGCTGCGGTCGATGACGTCCTCGGTGCGATCCAGCACCTGGCAGACGTGGTCACCCGTGTCGACCTCGTCCAGCGTTGTCAGTGCGCGCGGCGCTCTCACTACTCCTCCCTCGGTTCCTGGCCTCACTCTACTGATATCCGCACGTGCTCGACGCAGGCCCGCCCGGAGCGCCTTGCCTGGTCCCCGGGACAGGAGGATCGTGGAAGAGGGGCCGACGGTTGTGCCGGAACACGGCATCGCGCCGTCGCGTGGCGGACCCGCCAGGACCGACACGATCCCGAGCCTTGCCGCACGAACGGCGCACATCCGCACATCGGACAGCGCACAGAGTGGAGAAGGCGATGAACGGGCCTGTGAGCGGACCCTTCGGAGGACAGCCGGAGCGGGCCGAAGCACAACGGAACGAGCCGACGTACACCGGCCGCTACGTGGTCCTGCTGGACCAGGCCGAGGCGCGGCAGGGCATCGAGGGCCTGCGCTCCGCGGTCGGCGTGCAGAGCGTCGAGACGGTGTCGGGAGCGGACCCCGACGAGGCGAAGGAGGTCCTGGCGGCGTCCGACACCTCGGTGCTCTTCGACAACCTCGGCGTCGCGGTCGTCGACACCGACCCCGACCAGCGGCACGCGCTGGTCACCGCCGCCGAGACCAGCCCCTCGGTCGTCGCGGCCGAGCCCGAGCGGTACGTGTACGCCCTGATGATCACCGAGGCCGAGCGCACGGTGACCCACTCCTACCCGGCCTACCGCAGCGACGAGGACCAGGTCGCCCGTCAGGCCAGGGCGGAGGTGACCGCCCACCGCGGACCCACCTGGGACGAGATGAACTGCACCTGGGGCCTGCAGGCGATCCGGGCCAACTTCTCCACCCTGACGGGACGCGACGTCAAGGTCTGCGTCCTGGACACCGGGGTGGACACCGACCACCCGGACCTCGCCGACCGCCTGGAGGGGACCGCCTCCTTCATCGACGGCGAGAGCGTCGAGGACGGCAACGGCCACGGCACGCACTGCATCGGCACCGTCGCCGGCCCGGCCGACCCGGCCAACGCGCCCCGCTACGGCGTCGCCGGCGACGCCCGCGTGCTGGCGGGCAAGGTCCTCAGCAACCGCGGTTCGGGGACCGACGGCCAGATCCTCGCCGGGATGTCCTGGGCCGTGTCGCAGGGGGCCAAGGTGATCTCCATGTCGCTCGGCGCGTCCGTCGAGCCCGGTGAGCTCTTCCCGCAGACCTACGAGCAGGTCGCCCGGCGCGCCCTGCGCCTGGGCACCGTGATGGTCGCCGCCGCCGGGAACGAGAGCCGGCGCCCCGGAGTGGTCAGGCCGGTCGGACGGCCCGCCAACTGCCCCTCGATCCTCGCCGTCGCCGCGCTGAACAAGGACCTGGCGACCGCGTTCTTCTCCTGCGGCGCGATCAACGGGGAAGGCGGCGAGGTGAACGTCGCCGCACCCGGTGTCGGCATCTTCTCGGCCGCCCCCGACGGCTCCTACCAGTCGCTGATGGGCACCAGCATGGCCACGCCGCACGTCGCCGGAGCCCTGGCGCTGTACGCCGAGGCGGACCCCGCGATGGGGGCGGACGCCCTGCGCGACCGGATGCTGGCCGGCGCCTATCCGCTGCCGCAGCTCGCCGAGGACGTCGGCGCCGGGCTGCTCCAGGTGCCGTGAGCGAGCCGGACACGCCCAGGACGGTCGGGGTCGTCCTCGTGGTCGACCCCGACCGGTTCCACGAGGTGGTGGAGGCCCTGCGTGGGGCCGGGCTGCGGGTGGCGGCTGAGCAGCCGCTGCTCGGCTCGCTGTCGGGGACCGCCGCGGAGGACCGGCTCCCCGCGCTGGCGGCCGTCGACGGCGTGCTGGCGGTCGACCTCGACCGCACCGTCACCCTGCCCGACCCCGGCGCGCCCCTGCAGTGACCATGGCACGGCGACGGCGCCCGCCCCTGCTCGGGAGGGGGCGGGCGCCGTCGTGGCGTGCGGGCCGGACCGAGGCCGGACCGTGGTCGACCGTGGCCGGACCGAGGTCAGACCGTGGTCGACGCGGACGTGGCCGCCGGGGCCGCCTCGCCCGTCCGGCCGTCGGCCTCCGGAACCTCGGCCTCGTCCAGGGCGACGTCCTTGGTCTCCTTGCCGAGGAGCAGCGCGACCAGCGTCAGCAGGCCCATGACGGACAGGTAGACGCCCACCAGCCACGGCGAGCCGTCACCGGCCTCCCACAGGGCGACGGCGATGAACGGGGCGACCGCCGCGCCGAGGATCGAGCTCACGTTGTACGAGATGCCGGAGCCGGTGTAGCGCACGCTGGTCGGGAACAGCTCGGGCAGCAGCGCGCCCATCGGGCCGAAGGTCATGCCCATCAGCGCGAAGCCCAGCACCAGCCACAGCACCACGCCGACGGTGCCCAGCCCGACCAGCGGCACCCACACCAGGCCGAAGACGATGATGCCGGCCGTGACGGCGATCAGCGTGCGACGCCGTCCGTACCTGTCGGCCAGCGGGCCGGAGACCAGCGTGAAGACGGCGAAGAAGAGCACGCCGAAGATCAGCATCAGCACGAAGGTGGTGTAGCCGTACCCGAGGCCCGGGACGGCGGCGTCCGTCGGGGTGCGGCCGAAGCTCAGCGAGAAGGTCGTCATCAGGTAGAAGAGGACGTACGTCGCCAGCATGAAGAAGGTGCCCAGCACCAGCTGCTTCCAGTGGCCCCGGAAGACGGTGGCCAGCGGCAGCTTGCGGACCAGACCGGCCTCACGGGTGCGGGTGAACACCGGGGCCTCGACCAGCCGCATCCGCACCCACAGGCCGATCGCGACCATCACCGCGGAGAACAGGAACGGGATCCGCCAGCCCCAGTCGAGGAAGGCCTCGGAGGGCTGCGAGGGGTCGGCCCCGGCCGCGGACGGCAGCAGCGCGCCGATGATCAGGAACAGGCCGTTGCCGATGATGAAGCCCAGCGGGGCGCCCAGCTGCGGGAAGGTGCCGAAGAGGGCGCGCTTGCCCTTGGGGGCGTTCTCGGTGGCGATCAGCGCGGCGCCGCTCCACTCACCGCCCAGCGCGAAGCCCTGGGCCAGCCGCATCACCACGAGGAGCGCGGTGGCGACCCAGCCGGCCTGCGCGTACGTGGGCAGCACACCGATCAGGAAGGTCGCGATGCCCATGGTGAGCAGCGAGGCCACCAGGGTCCCCTTGCGGCCGAGCCGGTCGCCGAGGTGACCGAAGACCATCGCGCCGATCGGGCGGGCCACCATCGCCGCGCCGAAGACGGCGAAGGAGGAGAGCAGCGCGGTCGTCGGGTCGTCGCTCGGGAAGAAGAGCGCGGGGAACACCAGGACGGCGGCGGTGGCGTAGATGTAGAAGTCGTAGAACTCGATCGTGGTGCCGATGAGGCTGGCCACGAGGACGCGCGAGCGCGGGTTGACCGGTGTCGGCGCGGAGCCTGTGGATGCGGGTGCTGGTGTTGCGGACATGTTCGTTCTTTCGCGCGAGGGGGAGGGCCGTCGGCGCCGTGTCGGCGACCCGCACGACGGAACGCGTCGTTCCGGTGGAAGGGCGCGTTCCGCACTGCCCTCAGACCATTTCATGATCGTCTCATAGTTCGGCAAAGCCGTCTCGCTGGATGAGACGCGCGGGCAGGGGCCGGGAGTGCTCCCGCGCCGGCCGTGCCGGGGCCCTTCGGCCGTCACGCGGGGGGATGGGAGGATGACTCCGTGACTCTCCCGACCTCCGTGGACGTCCTCGTCGTCGGCGCCGGCCCGGCCGGTTCCTCGGCCGCCGCCTGGCTGGCCCGCGCCGGCAAGGACGTCCTGCTCACCGACGCGGCGACCTTCCCTCGTGACAAGACCTGCGGCGACGGCCTCACCCCGCGGGCCGTCGCCGAGTTGGTCCGGCTCGGACTGGAGGACTGGCTGCGCACCCACACCGTCAACCAGGGCCTGCGCGCGCACGGCTTCGGCCGGACGCTCCACCTGCGCTGGCCCGGGGGCTCGCTGCCCGACTGGGGCTCCGCGGTCCCGCGCACCGAGCTCGACGACCACCTGCGCACCGTGGCCATGAAGAGCGGCGCGGCAGCCCAGGACGGCGTCCGCGCGCTGGACGCCGTGATGGAGGACGGGCGCGTGCGCGGCGTGCGGTTCCGCGTCGGCAAGGGCGACGACGCACCCGTCGAGACGGTGCTCTGCCGTCGCCTGGTCGTCGCCGACGGCGTGCGCTCGCCGCTGGGCAAGGCGCTGGGCCGCGAGTGGCACCGCGACACCGTGTACGGCGTGGCGGGCCGCTCCTACGTCGCCTCCGACCGCTCCGACGACCCGTGGATCAGCAGCCACCTCGAACTGCGCGACGAGAAGGGCGCGGCCCTCGCCGGCTACGGGTGGATCTTCCCCCTCGGCAACGGCGAGGTGAACCTGGGCGCCGGCACCCTCGCCACCGCCAAACGGCCCGCCGACGTCGCCGTCAAGCCGCTGATGCGCCACTACGCCGAACAGTGCCGGGAGGACTTCGCCCTGCGCGGCGAACTGCGCGCCCAGACCTCCGCCCTGCTGCCGATGGGCGGCGCGGTCTCCGGCGTGGCCGGGCCCAACTGGGCGCTGATCGGCGACGCGGCCGGCTGCGTCAACCCGCTCAACGGCGAGGGCATCGACTACGGCCTGGAGACGGGCCGGCTGGTCGCCGAGATCCTCGAGGAGCACGACGACCTCGCCGCTGTCTGGCCCGAGGTCCTGCGCGCCCACTACGGCGAGGCGTTCTCCGTCGCCCGCCGCCTGGCCGGCCTGGTGACCGTCCCCCGCCTGCTCCCCGCCCTCGGCCCGGTCGGCATGCGCTCCCAGCTCCTGATGACGCTCGCGCTCCGGTGGATGGGCAACCTGGTCACCGACGAGGACCGCGACGCCGCGGGCCGCGTCTGGCGCTGGGCGGGCCGCCGCTCGATCTCCCTGGACCACCGCAAGCCGTTCGCGTAGGCCCGCGGCGGCACGGGGCACGGCCTGCCCCCGGCCGAGGGCCATGTCGGATTCCTGCCAGCCCCGGGCCCTCCGATGCCGGATGCTGGAGGCATGCGGAACGGAATGCATCTTGACGCGGAGCACTGTGTGCGAGCCGTGCGGTCGAGGGACGCGCGGTTCGACGGGTGGTTCTACACGGCCGTGCTCAGCACCGGCATCTACTGTCGGCCGAGCTGCCCGGCGATGACGCCCAAGCCCGAGAACATGGTGTTCCACCCCAGCGCGGCCGCCTGCCAGCAAGCCGGCTTCCGCGCCTGCAAGCGCTGCCGGCCGGACACCACGCCAGGGTCGCCGGAATGGAACGAGCGGGACGACGTCGTCGCCCGGGCCATGCGGCTGATCGCCGACGGGGTGGTGGACCGGGAGGGAGTGCCGGGGCTGGCGTCCCGGCTCGGGTACAGCACACGGCAGATCGAGCGGCAGCTGCTGGCCACGCTCGGCGCGGGGCCGCTGGCCCTGGCGCGGGCCCAGCGGGCGCAGACCGCCCGGATGCTGATCGAGACGACCGCGCTGACCATGGCGGACGTCGCCTTCGCCGCCGGCTTCTCCTCGGTGCGCAGCTTCAACGAGACCGTGCGCGAGGTGTACGCGCTCACCCCGGGGCAGCTGCGGGACAAGGCCGTCCCCGCCGAGAGCGCGAGTGGCGGCACCCTGTCGCTGCGGCTGCCGTTCCGGGCGCCGCTCAACCCGGACAACCTGTTCGGGCACCTCGCCGCCACCGCCGTGCCCGGCGTGGAGGAGTGGCGGAACGGCGCCTACCGCCGCACGCTGCGGCTGCCGCACGGGCACGGCGTGGTCTCCCTCGCGCCGATGCCGGACCACGTCGCCTGCCGGCTCACCCTGACCGACCTGCGCGACCTCACCGTCGCCATCAGCCGCTGCCGGCGCCTGCTGGACCTCGACGCCGACCCCGTCGCCGTCGACGACCAGCTGCGCGCCGACCCGGTGCTGCAGCCCTACGTCGACAAGGCGCCCGGGCGGCGGGTGCCGCGCACGGTGGACGAGGCCGAGTTCGCGGTCCGCGCGGTGCTGGGCCAGCAGGTGTCCACCGCGGCGGCCCGCACGCACGCCGCCCGGCTGGTGACCGCGCACGGGGAGCCGGTCGAGGACCCCGAGGGCGGGCTCACCCACCTCTTCCCGTCGCCCGAGGCGCTGGCCGCCCTCGACCCCGAGTCGCTCGCCATGCCGCGCAGCCGGCGCGGGACCCTGACCACCCTGGTGGGACGGCTGGCCGACGGGACGCTGAAGCTCGGCGTGGACAGCGACTGGCCCGAGACGCGGGCGCGGCTGCTGGAGCTGCCGGGCTTCGGGCCCTGGACGGTCGACGTCATCGCGATGCGGGCGCTCGGCGACCCCGACGCCTTCCTGCCCACCGACCTCGGCATCCGTCGCGCGGCGCAGGAGCTCGGGCTGCCGTCCACCCCCGCCGCGCTCACCGCGCGGGCCGAGGCGTGGCGGCCGTGGCGGGCGTACGCGGTGCAGTACCTCTGGGCGACCGAGAGTCACCCGATCAACTTCCTTCCGGTGTGAAGGACTTCCTGGGATGAGAGTGATGAAGCAGCACACGGTGGTGGAGAGTCCCTACGGCGTCCTGACGCTGGTCGCCGAGGACGGCGTCCTGTGCGGGCTCTACATGACGGAACAGCGGCACCGGCCGCTCGAGGAGACCTTCGGCGAGCGGGTGACCGCCGACGACGGGCCCTTCCCGGCGGTGGCCGAGCAGCTGGAGGCGTACTTCGCGGGCGACCTACGGGACTTCGACCTGCCGCTGCGGATGAACGGGACCGCCTTCCAGCGGTCCGTGTGGGAGCGGCTGCGGGCCATCCCGTACGGCGAGACCCGCTCCTACGGGCAGCTCGCCGCCGAGCTGGGCAGCCCCGGCGCCTCGCGGGCCGTCGGGCTCGCCAACGGGCGCAACCCGGTCGGCATCATCGTGCCCTGCCACCGGGTGATCGGGGCGGGCGGCTCGCTCACCGGTTACGGCGGCGGCCTCGAACGCAAGCAGCGGCTGCTCGCGTTCGAGCGGTCCGGGGCCGGCGCCGCGGAGCCGGCCGGTACGGGTGTGCTGTTCTGATCGGTTCTGTCGGCACCTGTTGACCTCGTCGCGTGCCGTGCCGGTTTCCGGTACTCCAGGGGGAGGGGACGCCCCACGCGTCCCTGCCACCATCGCTCGCATCTCGACGGCACATCCGTGTCCCCCATCGACGAGAGGCAACCCCATGAGACGTGTGCACGCGATCCTCGCGGCGTTATGCCTGGCGGTGTCCGCGGCGCTCGCGCTGGCCGGACCCGCCCAGGCCGCGCCGCAGACCGTCGTCAACGGCCAGCAGTTCACCGACACCTCCGGCAGCCCCCTGCACGCGCACGGCGGCGGGGTCGTGAAGGCCGGCTCGTACTACTACTGGTTCGGCGAGCACCGGGACTCCTCCAACAAGTTCCTCTACGTGGACGCCTACCGCTCCACCGACCTGCGGAACTGGGAGTTCCGCAACCACGTCCTGACCCGTTCCAGCGCGGGTGAACTGGCGAGCGCCAACATCGAGCGGCCCAAGGTCATGTACAACGCCTCCACCGGCAAGTACGTGATGTGGATGCACAAGGAGAACGGCTCGGACTACGGCGAGGCGCGCGCGGCCGTCGCCGTCTCCGACACCGTCGACGGCGCCTACAGCTACCAGGGCAGCTTCCGCCCGCTGGGCCAGCACATGTCGCGGGACATCACCGTCTTCGTCGACACCGACGGGACCGGCTACATGGTGTCCGCCGCCCGCGAGAACTACGACCTGCACATCTACCGGCTCAACTCCTCGTACACGAACGTCGAGAGCCTGACCGCCAACCCCTGGCCCGGCGGCCACCGCGAGGCGCCCGCGCTCTTCAAGCGGGGCAACGTCTACTTCATGCTGACCTCAGGCGCGACCGGCTGGAGCCCCAACCAGCAGAAGTACGCGACCGCCTCCTCGCCGGCCGGTCCCTGGACGTCCATGCAGAACGTCGGCGACTCCACGGCCTACGGGTCGCAGACCGCGTGGGTGCTGCCGGTGCAGGGCAGCTCCGGGACCTCCCACCTCTACCTCGGCGACCGCTGGGGCAACTCCTTCGGCGGCACGGTCAACGACTCGCGTTACGTGTGGCTGCCGCTGAGCTTCCCGTCCTCGACCAGCATGGCGATGTCCTGGACGCCGGAGCTGACGATCGACGCCGCCGCCGGCACCGTCTCCGGGGTCCAGGCGACCTACGAGACGCTGACCGCCCGGCACAGCGGCAAGTGCGCGGACGTGCCCGACCAGTCGCTGCAGCGGGGCGTCGCCCTCAAGCAGTACACCTGCAACGGCGGCGCCAACCAGAAGTGGTGGTTCAGGTCCGTCGGCAACGGCTACCACCAGCTGTCGGGCCGGGGCAGCGCGCTCTGCGTGACCGAGAAGTCCTCCGGGGTCACCCAGGAGACCTGCACCGGGGAGAACGCCCAGCAGTGGTCGGTGACCACCTCCGGCGGCTACACGCAGCTGAAGTCCCGCGCGACCGGCGAGTGCCTGGACGTCAACGGCGGCTCCACCGCCAACTCCGCGGCGCTGATCACCTACACCTGCAACAACGGCTCCAACCAGCAGTGGACCCGGGGCAACTGACCTACCGACCCCCCGAGCCCCGACAAGCCGGGTCCCGCACCCCGCGGGGCCCGGCCGGTGGGCCCCAGCGAGGCCCACCGGTCGGAAACGCGTGGGCGGCCCGCATTCCGCGCGGCTATCCTCCGCGCAATGCCACTTCGCCAGTACGCCTACTTCGCTCTGTTCAGCCGGCACACCTCGGCGGACGCCATGACCTCCCGACTGGGCATCACCCCCGACGAGGTGAGGGTTCGCGGAAGCCGGTGCACCGAGCCGGCGGTGCTTCCCGTCGAGCACTCGTGGATGATCGTCTGCCGGGAGCCAGGTCTGCGCGTCGACGAGCAGATCACCCGCATACTCGACAGGCTCCGGCCCCACAGCGACCGCGTCCGCGACCTCACCCGGCAGCTGGCCGGCACCGGCGGCGGAGCAGTGCTGCAGGTCGTGCGCCATTTCGACGGCGCCGGCCAGGACCCCCCGGGGGCGACGGACGACCCCGACATCTTCGGCTGGCACCTGGACCGCGGGGTCCTGGACTTCCTCAGCGCCACCGGAGCCGAGCTCGACGTCGACGAGTACGACATGACCTCGTGACGACCTCGAGCTGACCACGGTGTCAGGCGGCCAGCTCCCGCAGCAGGCGGGGGAGGGCGGTGCCGATGGGCTCGCGGACGACCTGGTCGGCGAGTTCGTCGTACGGGGTCTCCTCCGCGTTGACGATCACCAGCCGTGCCCCGTGGTCGGCGGCCACCCCGGCGAAACCGGCCGCGGGGTGCACCTGGAGGCTGGTGCCCACGGCGACGAAGACCTCGCAGGCCTTGGCGATCGCCAGCGCCTGGCTCAGCACCTCGGTGTCCAGGTGCTCGCCGAACATCACGGTCGCGGGCTTGAGGACGCCGCCGCAGGCCAGGCAGTGCGGGTCGTCCTCGCCGGCGTCCAGCCGGGCCAGCGCCTCCGCCATCGGGCCACGGGCGTGGCAGCGCACGCACACCACGGAGCGCACCGAGCCGTGGAGCTCGAGGACCTTGCGGTCCGGCATCCCGGCCTTCTGGTGCAGCCCGTCGATGTTCTGGGTGAGCACCCGCACCGGCACGCCGGACCGCTCCAGCCCGGCCACCGCCCGGTGCGCGGCGTTCGGCTCGGCGTCGAGCAGCCCCGTCGTGCGGCGCATCCGCCAGGAACGGCGCCGGATCTCCGGATCGCTGACGTAGTACTCGTAGGTGACCAGCTTCTCGGCGTCCGGGTCCTGCCGCCACACGCCGTTGGGTCCCCGGTAGTCGGGGATGCCCGAGTCGGTGGAGATCCCGGCGCCGCTGAGAACGGCGACCAGCGGCCTGGAGGAACGGCGGGGCGAGGACGTGGGCACGGGCGTGGTCATGCGCCCGAGAGTAGGTGCGGGCGGTGGGTCGCCGCGAACGCTTAACGCGGCCGCGTGGGAGCCGCGGGAGCCGCGGGAGCCGCCCGCAGGGTCACACTGCCGAGGCCGCCGCCCTCAGGGCGGCCGCGGCACCGTGCGGGACGGGGTCGCCGTGCCCGAAGACCGCCGTGTCGACGTCCAGCCCGGCGAGCCGGCGCAGCGACTCGACGGCCCTGGCGCGGTCGGTGTTGAAGACGCCCAGCGTCGTCCGGCCGACGTTGGCGACCGCGTCCCCGGTGAACAGCACCCTCGGCCCGGGCAGGTGGAGCGCGATCGACCCGTCCGTGTGCCCGGGCACCGCCACCACCACGGCCCCGCCGCCGAACTCCAGCACGTCGCCGTCCTCGACCTCACGATCCACCCGGCACGGCGGGGCCGGCGGCAGGGGCGGCAGGGACGCGCGGATCGGGAGCTCGAACTCCGCGAGCACCGCCGGCGCACCTGCCGCCTCGCCCCGGATCACCGGTGCCTCCAGCCGATGGGCCACCACCTCCGCCCCGTGCCGGGCGGCGAGTTCGGCCGCCGAGCCGGCGTGGTCCTCGTGCCAGTGCGTCAGCACGATCCGCCGCAGCTCACCGTCCAGCGCCTTCTCGATCCGCGCGGCGCGGTCCACCGTCCCGGTGTCGATCAGGGTCAGCTCGTCGCCGTCCCGCCACAGGTAGGCCGCTCCCACGGGGAAGCGGAGCATGCGCAACGACGGCAGCACCTCGATGACGTCCATGCCGCCAGCCTGCACGGCCTCCCCGGCGGGCACGCCGGTGTTCGCCGACGGCGCACCCGGGGGCGCGCGAGGCGGTCAGGCGCCGGACACAGGGGCGGAGGACGGCTGATCGACCCGGTGGCCGTTCTCCAGCTCGGCCGGGCCGGAGCCGTCGGCCAGGACGTCCAGGGCGGCCGTCACCCGGCCCAGGAGGGAGCCGAGCAGGTACTCGGGCAGTTCCTCGCGGGGGACGAGGCGCCAGGACAGCAGCTCCTCCTCCTGCAGGCGGATGGCGGCCACGGACTCCGCGTCCAGCACGCCGCCGTCGTAGAGGTACACCACGATCGGCGGGCGGGTGGTGCTCTGCACCCAGTCCACGGCGAGCAGGCGCCCCGGGGGCACGTCCAGGCCGATCTCCTCGGCGGTCTCCCGCCGGGCGCCCTGGCGAGGGGTCTCGCCGTCGTCGGACTCCACCGTGCCGCCGGGCAGCACCCAGCCCTCGCGGTAGTTCGGTTCGACCAGCAGCACCCGGCCCTCGGCGTCGCGGAAGAGGGTGGCCGCGCCGCACAGGATGCGGGGCAGACCGGCGATGTAGGCGGCGTACGCCTCGTCGGAGGAGGTCACGCGCTCAGCCTAGCGAGAACGGCGCGGGGCCATGGCGGGCGCGGGCGCACCCGTCCTAAGGTCGCTGCGACGGGTGGCCGGAGAGCGGAGGCGTTGTGGTGGAGAAGACCCGGCGGGTGCTGGTCGCCGCGGACAAGTTCAAGGGATCGCTGACCGCGGTCGAGGTGGCCGAACGCGTCACGGCGGGGCTGCGGCGCGTCGCGCCGGACGTCGAGGTGGCCGCCCTGCCGGTCGCCGACGGCGGCGACGGGACGGTGGACGCGGCGGTGGCCGCCGGATTCACCCGGCACCGGACGCGGGTGACCGGGCCCGTGGGGGAGCAGGTCGGGGCGGCCTTCGCGGCGCGGGGCGACACCGCCGTGGTGGAGATGGCCGAGGCGAGCGGACTGCAGCGGCTGCCGGGCGGCGTCCTCGCCCCGCTCACCGCGACCACCCGCGGCTCGGGGGAGCTCCTGCGGGCCGCGCTGGACGCGGGAGCCCGGACGGTGGTGTTCGGCGTGGGCGGGAGCGCGACCACGGACGGCGGCGCGGGCATGCTGGCCGCGCTCGGGGCGCGGTTCCTGGACGCGGACGGGCGGGAGCTGTCGCCCGGGGGAGGGGCCCTCGGGGCGCTGGCGTCGGTCGACCTCTCCGGCCTGGACCCCCGGGTGGGCGACGGGACGGTGGAGCTGGTCCTCGCGAGCGACGTCGACAACCCGCTGACCGGGCCCTTCGGGGCGGCCGCCGTGTACGGGCCGCAGAAGGGCGCCTCGCCCGAGGACGTCGCGGTGCTCGACGCGGCGCTCGGACGGTACGCGGAGGTCATGGAGGAGGCCGCGGGACCCCGGGCCAAGGGCCTCGCCCAGGCTCCGGGGGCGGGAGCCGCCGGCGGACTCGGCTACGCGGCGCTGCTGCTGGGGGCGCGCTTCCGGCCGGGCATCGAGGTGCTGATGGAGGTCGTCGGCTTCGCCACGGAGTTGGACCGGGCGGACCTGGTGATCACGGGGGAGGGCTCGCTGGACGCGCAGACGCTGCGGGGGAAGGCCCCGGCGGGCGTCGCGGCGGCGGCCGGCGCCGCGGGGGTCCCCGTGGTCGCCGTCTGCGGCCGCCTCGCCCTCACCCCCGAGGAGCTCGGGGGCGCCGGCATCGCCCGCGCCTACCCCCTGGCGGCGCTGGAACCGGACGTCACCCGCAGCGTCGCGAACGCCGGGCCCCTGCTGGAGCGCGTCGCGGAGTCCCTGGCCCGGGACTGGCTGGTGTAGGGCGGGCCGCTCCGCGCGGTGCCCGCGAAGGAGAGGCCGGAGGGCTCAGCGGCGGATGAGGCCGAGGTCGGCGGCGGTGGCCACGGCGGCGGTGCGGGAGCTGGTCCCGAGCTTGGCGTAGACACGGGCCAGGTGGGACTTGACGGTGCCCTCCGTGAGGTGGAGCCGCCGGCCGATCGCCTGGTTGGACAGCCCCTCGGCGACCAGGGAGAGCACTTCGGTCTCCCGGCGGGTCAGGGCGGCGTGGGGGGTGCGGAGCCGTTCCATGAGGCGGTCGGCGACGGTGGGGGCGAGAGTGGTGCGACCTGTGGCGGCGCCGCGGACGGCCGCGGCCAGGACCTCGGGCGGAGCGTCCTTGAGCAGATAGCCGGTGGCACCGGCCTCGATGGCGGGCAGGGTGTCCGCGTCGGAGTCGTAGGTGGTGACGACCAGCACCCGTGGGGCGCCGGGCCGGGCGGTGATCCGGGCGGTGGCCTCGGCCCCGCCCATGCCGTTGCCGAACCGCAGATCCATCAGGACGACGTCGACGTCGCCCCGCGCGGCACGGGCGACGGCCTCCTCGGCGGTGGCCGCCTCCGCGACGACGGTGAGGCCGGGCTCGGTCTCCAGCACGGCGCGGAGCCCGGCCCGCACCACCGGATGGTCGTCGGCCAGGAGCAGTCGGACGGGTGGGACGGGTGTGTCGGTCACCGAGGGTCCTCGTGTTCGTCGTCGGAAGCGGGGTTCACCGGGGCCACCGGGCGTTCCGGGCTCGCCGGGTCGACGGGCAGCCGGGCGGTCAGGGCGGTGCCGCGGCCCGGAGCCGACTCGACGGTGAGCGTGCCGCCGAGGTCGTCCAGACGCGCCCGCATGGCGGCCAGGCCGAAGCCGCCGCTCCCGCGGCCCGGGGCGGCCGGCCGGCCGGGGTCGAAGCCCACGCCGTCGTCGACGACCTCCAGCGCCACCTGGCGGCCGAGGTGGCCCAGGGTGACCTCGGCGGTGGTGGCGTGGGCGTGGTGGACGGTGTTGGCGAGGGCGGACTGGGCCACGCGCAGCAACGCGACCTCCAGTGCGGTCGGCAGCGGCGCGGCACGGCCGGTGAGGCGGAAGCGCACGGTGACCGGGTGCCGGGCGGACGTGGTGGAGCACAGGCGTTCCAGCGCTCCGGCCAGAGTGGTGTCCTCCAGGGCGGGCGGGGTGAGCGCGGAGACGAAGCGGCGGGCCTCGGCGAGGTTGTCCACCGCCGCCCGGCGGGCCTGGCCGACGTGGCGTGCGGCGCTCTCCGGGGCCCCGGGCAGGGCCCGCTCGGCGGCGCGCAGCAGCAGCTGGATGCTGGAGAAGCCCTGCGCGAGGGTGTCGTGGATCTCGCGGGCCAGGCGTTCGCGCTCGGCCAGGACACCGGCGGTGTGTTCCGCCCTGGCCAGGTCGGCCCGCGTGGCGGTCAGTTCCTCGATCAGCCCGCGCCGCTCCTCACTCTCCCGGTACAGCGCCTGGTAGCCCCACACCACCGCGACGGCGACCGCCGCGCCCAGGACGGGACCGATCGCCATGGCGGGGGTGAACGATCCCTGGTGGACCGCGAAGGCGGCGACGGCGCACAGCGCTGTCGCGCCGACGGCGGCCAGGCCGGCCCGGCGCGGCAGCAGGTGGGTCTGCAGGAAGTACAGGGGGAAGGCCACCCACACCGCGTCGGCGGTGAGCACCAGCAGCACCAGCCAGCAGGCGCCCACGGCGGCCAGCCAGCAGGCCGCGGCACGCCGCGACCGGCGGACGCGCGGCAGGGCGGGTCCGGCCGCGTACACCGCGGCGCACCCCGCGGCCGCCGCCACGGTCGCCCCCGCGTGAGGCGCACCGTCGGCCACGGACCGGCCGGCGGCCAGCACGAGCAGGCCGACGACGAGCAGGTGCAGGCACCAGGTGAGGGCCCGGCTGGTCGGGGTGAGGGCGGCAGCGGCGGTGTTCACAGTGCCTCCAGCCTAAGGAAGCGTCCCACCGGACCGCCTCCGCCGAAAGTTACAAGCCGGGCGCCGCCCTCCGGCCCGCCAAGTGCCGTCCCGCGCCGGATGCCCGCGCGGGGCGTCCGCGGCGAGGGTGGGGACACACCCGTTCCCCCGCCGGAAAGAGGCAGGCAGAAGTCGTGTTCGTCGCATGGAGAGACCTCAGGTTCGCCAAGGGGCGCTTCGCCCTGATGGGTTCCGTCATCGTCCTCATCACCCTGCTGGTTGGCCTGCTGTCCGGCCTCACCGCCGGACTGGGCCGGCAGAACACCTCCGCGATCACCGGCCTGCCCGCCGACCGGATCGCCTTCCAGGGAGCCGACGGCGCACCGGACGTGTCGTACTCCGACTCCACCGTCACCGAGGAGCAGTGGCAGCGGTGGGCCGGGACCCCCGGCGTCCGTCGGGCGGAGCCGCTCGGCATCACCACCACCCGGGCCACCGCCGGGGACAGGAGCGCCGCGGTCTCCGCCTTCGGCGTCCGCCCGGGATCCCGTCTCGCCCCGGCCGCAGACCACCTGGACGAGCGGTCGGCGGTGCTGTCCGCCGCGGCCGCCGAGGACCTCGGCGCCGGGCCGGGGAGCACCCTCACCCTGGCCGGACAGCGGCTGACCGTGGCCGCCGTCGAGGGCGACGCCTCCTTCAGCCACACCCCGGTCGTCTGGACCACCCTCGACGTCTGGCGGAAGGCGGCTCCCCGCTCCGGCGCCGGTGAGGGCAGGGGCGCGGGCGACGGCACGGACCGGAGCCCGACCGCCACCGTGATCGCCCTGGACACCGGACCGGACGTCGACACCGCGGCCACCGACCGGGCCGTGGGCACCAGGACCCTCACCAAGGACGACTCGCTCTCCGCGATCGGCTCGTACACCTCCGAGAACGGCTCGCTGCAGCTGATGCGCGGCTTCCTGTTCGCCATCTCCGCCCTCGTCGTCGGCGCCTTCTTCACCGTGTGGACCATCCAGCGCAGTGGCGACGTCGCCGTCCTCAAGGCCCTCGGAGCGTCCACGGCGGGGCTCGTGCGGGACTCCCTCGCCCAGGCCCTCGTCCTGCTCGCCGGCGGCACCGCCCTCGGCACCGGCCTCGCCGCCGCCCTCGGCGCGCTGGTCGCCGGCGGGGCCGTGCCCTTCCTCCTGACCCCCGCCACGGTTCTGCTCCCCGCCGCCGTGACGATCCTCCTCGGCGCCGCCGGGGCCGGCCTGTCCGTCCGCCGCATCACCTCCGTCGACCCGCTGATCGCCCTGGGAAGTGCCCGATGAGCCTGAACCTGACCGACGTCACCCTCACCTACCCCGACGGGGACACGCGCCTGACCGCCCTCGACCGGGTCACCCTGGACGTTCCCGGGGGAAGCCTCACCGCCGTGGTCGGACCCTCCGGCTCCGGCAAGTCCAGCCTGCTGGCCGTGGCCGCCACCCTGATCACCGCCGACTCCGGCACCGTCACCGTCGACGGCGCCGACACCACCGGCATGGGCCGGGACGCGCTCACCGACCTGCGGCGCCGGAAGATCGGCATCGTCTTCCAGCAGCCCAACCTGCTGCCCTCCCTCACCGCTGCCGAGCAGCTCCAGGTCATGGCCGTCATCGACGGCCGCAGCCCCACGAGGGCCTGTGCCCGCGCGCTCGACCTCCTCGACGCGGTCGGCCTCGCCGATCTGGCCGGCCGCCGTCCCCACCAGCTCTCCGGCGGCCAGCGCCAGCGCGTCAACATCGCCCGCGCCCTGATGAACGACCCCACCGTCCTCCTCGTCGACGAGCCCACCAGCGCCCTCGACCACGAACGGGGCGCCGAGGTCGTCGACCTGATCACCCGCCTCACCCGCCGGCAGGGCACGGCCACCGTCCTGGTCACCCACGACGCCACCCACCTCGCCGCCGCGGACCGGGTCGCCGAGGTCCGCGACGGCGTCCTGCGCCACCGCGCCCGCCACTGAAGCGGGCGGAGGCGCCCGGGGAGCCCGGGGAGCCCGGGGAGCCCGGGGAGCCCGGGAACGCCGACGGCCCCCCGAGCCGTGAGGGCTCGGGGGGCCGTACGTCGGGCGAGGGGCGGTGCTACTGGAGCTGGGCCGCTCGGGCCTCGCGACGGTTGTCGCGGAAGTTGTTCACCCGGCGGGCCGTGGCGAACAGCGGGATCACCGCACCCAGCACCAGCTGCAGCGCGCAGCCGGCCTGGAGCAGCAGCTCGCCGGCGGGAGCGCCGACCGCCCAGGCGACCAGCATGCCCATCGAGGCCACGATCCAGATCAGCATCGCCACCGCGGACTTGCCCCGCGGCTTCGGGTACTCGACGCGGCTCACCATCAGCCACGCCGTGCCCAGCACCGCCAGCAGCGTCGCCACGAACGGCAGCTCGAGCAGCACGATGGAGACCACCGTCAGCGCCCCGAAGGGGGACGGCATGCCCTGGAACGTGCCGTTGGGCACCGTCACGATGGAGAACCGCGCAAGCCGCAGCACCACCGCCAGCAGCACCACGATCGCGGCCAGCGCCGCCACCCGCTGATGGGCGTCGTCGGCGACCATGCCGTACACCAGCACGAAGTACGCCGGCGCGAGCCCGAAGCTGATCAGGTCGGACAGGTTGTCCAGCTCCGCGCCCATCGGCGAGGACCGCAGCTTGCGGGCGACCTGGCCGTCGAACAGGTCGAAGATCGCCGCGGCCAGCATCAGGATCACCGCGGTGGCCGCGCTGTGACGGGCCATGCCCGTCTCCTGGCTGCCGGTGAGGTGCGGGATCAGGATGCCGGTGGTGGTGAAGTACACCGCCATGAAGCCGCAGGTCGCGTTGCCGAGGGTGAGCGTGTCGGCTATCGACAGGCGGAGCGACAGAGGCATCTCCTCCTCGTCGCACTCCTCGGCGTGGCCGTCCGCCGAAGGCGACCAGCCGGTACTCGGATCTCGGTCAGTCACGGTCAATTCGAGTCACCCCAGCCACGGTCTTCTGGCCGACCTCGACCGCGACCTCCACCCCGGCCGGGAGGTACAGGTCGACGCGCGAGCCGAACCGGATGAGACCGATCCGCTCGCCCTGCTCGACCTTGGTCCCCTGCGGGATGTAGGGCACGATGCGGCGGGCCACCGCGCCGGCGATCTGGATCATCTCGATGTCGCCGAGCTCGGTGTCGAAGTGCCAGACGACGCGCTCGTTGTTCTCGCTCTCCTTGTTGAAAGCGGGGACGAACCCACCCGGCACGTGCTCGACCGACGTCACGGTGCCGGCCAGCGGCGCGCGGTTGACGTGGACGTTGAGCGGGCTCATGAAGATGGCGACGCGGGTGCGGCCGTCCTTCCAGGGCATGATGCTCTGCACCACGCCGTCGGCGGGCGAGATCACGCGGCCCTGCGTGATCTCACGCTCCGGGTCACGGAAGAACCACAGCATGCCCGCCGCGAGAGCGGTGGCGGGCACGGCGACGGCCTTGGCCGCGCCGGAACGGCGCGCCCGGAGCAGGCTGAGCGCGGCCGTGGCGACCGTCGGCGCGAGCCACGGCGACGCTCCCCGCGCGAGCCGGGTGCCGGCGATGCTGTCGCGGTGTGCAGAGTCTTGGCTGTGGGGCATGGAAGACCTTCGTAGCGGGATGGTGCCGCGCTGCAGTTCTGGGGACGGCGGCTTTCCGGAATCGTACCGGGCGGGCACTGCAACTGGGCAAGCCAGAAGCCGAGTCGAGCGCCGGGAGCGCTGACGGGGTGTGATCTTCTTCTCGAAGAAAACACCCCGTAGCGGGACAATCGACCGGGCTGCGACCGGAACTCTTCGGAATCAGCCCTGGAAGCGGTACTCCTCGAGGAGCCTGCGTCCAATGATCATCTTCTGGATTTCTGCGGTGCCTTCACCGATGAGCAGCATCGGAGCCTCTCGGTAGAGGCGCTCGATCTCGTACTCCTTCGAGAAGCCGTAGCCGCCGTGGATCCGGAAGGCATCCTCCACGACCTCCTTGCAGTATTCGCTGGCGAGGTATTTCGCCATCCCTGCCTCGAGGTCGTTTCGTTCCCCGGAGTCCTTTTTGCGGGCTGCATTAACCATCATCGCATGAGCCGCTTCGACCTTGGTGGCCATTTCGGCCAATTTGAACTGGATCGCCTGGTGCTGGGCGATCGGCTTGCCGAAGGTGTGACGCTGCTGGGCGTACTGCACGCCCAGCTCGAACGCACGCTGTGCGACGCCACAGCCACGGGCCGCCACATTGACGCGCCCGACCTCGACGCCGTCCATCATCTGGTAGAAGCCGCGGCCGGTTTTGCCACCCAGTACCCGATTGGCCGGAATTCGCAGGCCGTCCATGATGAGCTCGGTGGTGTCGACCCCCTTGTAGCCCATCTTGTCGATCTTCCCGGGGATGGTCAGCCCGGGAAGGACCTCGCCGAAGCCGGCCGGCTTCTCGACGAGGAAGGTCGTCATCGACTTGTGCGCCGCGGTGCCCTCGGGGTGTCCTTCGTCACTCTTCACCAGCACGGCGACGAGCGTGGACGTTCCGCCGTTGGTGAGCCACATCTTCTGCCCGGTGAGGACGAAGTCGTCGCCCTCGCGGACCGCCTTGGACGTGATGGCCGACACGTCCGAGCCGAGCGCCGGCTCCGACATCGAGAAGGCGCCGCGGATCTCGCCGGCCGCCATCCGCGGAAGGAAGTAGTCCTTCTGCTCCTCGGTGCCGTGCTGCTTGAGCATGTAGGCGACGATGAAATGGGTGTTGATGATGCCGGAGACCGACATCCAGCCCCGGGCGATCTCCTCCACGCACAGCGCGTAGGTCAGGAGCGACTCGCCCAGGCCCCCGTACTCCTCGGGGATCATCAGCCCGAACAGGCCGAGTTCCTTCAGGCCGTCGACGATCGCCTGCGGGTACTCGTCGCGGTGCTCCAGCTGCGTGGCGACCGGGATGATCTCCTTGTCCACGAAGTCCCTGACCGTGGACAGGATCTCCTGCTGGACGTCGGTCAGACCGTGGGTCCGGGCGAGGCGGCTCATCCCTTGGACTCCTTCTCCTTCAGCTCGGGCCGGCCGGGCTGCTCGCCGCCGCGCTCCTTGATGTACGTCTCGGTCGGCACCATCACCTTGCGGCGGAAGACGCAGACCAGGGTGCCGTCCTGCTTGTAGCCCTTGGTCTCCACGTACACGATGCCGCGGTCGTCCTTGGACTTCGACGGCCACTTGTCGAGCACGGTGGTCTGGCCGTAGATCGTGTCGCCGTGGAAGGTCGGCGCCACGTGCTTGAGCGACTCGATCTCCAGGTTGGCGATCGCCTTGCCCGAGACGTCCGGCACCGACATGCCGAGCAGCAGCGAGTAGACGTAGTTGCCCACCACGACGTTCTTGCCGAAGTCGGTCGTC
Organism: Streptomyces sp. NPDC056600; assembly: GCF_042792855.1. NCBI lineage: Bacteria > Bacillati > Actinomycetota > Actinomycetes > Kitasatosporales > Streptomycetaceae > Streptomyces > Streptomyces sp. NPDC056600. Next base: position 75,027 of record NZ_JBHTVQ010000002.1, on the reverse strand, counting down.
TTCTCCGCGTAGTTGCCGTCCATGTGGAGCGGGTGGTGGTTCATGGTGAGGAGACAGAAGAGGTGGTCGTCGTACTCGGTGACCGTCTTGCCCGGCCAGTGCTTGTACGTCGCCCCGACCTCGAACTCCTCGTAGGTGCGCCCGAACTGCATGGCTCAGCCCTCCGGGATCTCGAACTTGCTGGTGCGCTCGAGCCCGGCCGCACGGCCCTTGCCCGCGACGACCAGCGCCATCTTCCGGCTCGCCTCGTCGATCATCTCGTCGCCGAGCATCGCCGAGCCCTTCTTGCCGCCGGCCTCGGACGTGCAGTACTCGTACGCGTCCAGGATCAGTTCGGCGTGGTCGTAGTCCTCCTGCGAGGGGGAGAAGACCTCGTTGGCGGCGTCCACCTGGCCCGGGTGCAGCACCCACTTGCCGTCGAAGCCCAGCGCCGCGGCCCGGCCGGCCACCTCGCGGAAGCCGTCCACGTTGCGGATCTGCAGGTAGGGGCCGTCGATCGCCTGAAGGTCGTTGGCGCGGGCCGCCATCAGGATCTTCATCAGGATGTAGTGGTACGCGTCGGCGCCGTAGCCGGGCGGCTGCTCGCCCACCACCAGGGTCTTCATGTTGATGGAGGCCATGAAGTCGGCGGGGCCGAAGATGATGGTCTCCAGGCGCGGCGAGGCCTCGGCGATCGCGTTGACGTTGTTCAGGCCCTGGGCGTTCTCGATCTGCGCCTCGATGCCGATCCGGCCGACCTCGAAGCCCATCGTCTTCTCGATCTGGGTCAGCAGGAGGTCCAGCGCGACGACCTGCTCGGCGTTCTGCACCTTGGGCAGCATGATGCAGTCCAGGTTCGGGCCGGCGCCCTCGACGACCGTCACCACGTCGCGGTAGGTCCACTCGGTGGTCCAGTCGTTGACCCGGACCACGCGGGTCTTGCCCGTCCAGTCGCCCTCGTTGAGGAACTTGACGATGGTGTGCCGGGCCTCCGGCTTGGCCAGCGGCGCGCAGGCGTCCTCCAGGTCCAGGAAGACCTGGTCCGCGGGCAGCCCCTGGGCCTTCTCCAGGAAGCGCGGGTTGGAGCCGGGAACGGCCAGGCAGGAGCGCCGCGGACGCAGGCGGTTCACGGGCTGGGGCGCGGTCATGCGGGGACCTCCAGGGGGTCGAGCTTGTTGGCCTTGCGGATCTCGTCGACGATACGGCCGATGATCGTGGTGATGTCGAAGTCCTTCGGGGTGAACACGGCGGCCACCCCGGCGGACCGGAGCTGCTCGGCGTCCGCGCCCGGGATGATGCCGCCGGCGATCACCGGGATGTCGTCGGCGCCGGCGGTGCGCAGCCGGGTCAGGACGTCCGGCACCAGCTGGGCGTGCGAGCCGGACAGGATGGACAGGCCGACCGCGTGCACGTCCTCGGCGAGGGCCGCGTCCACGATCTGCTCCGGGGTCAGCCGGATGCCCTGGTAGACCACCTCGAAGCCGGCGTCGCGGGCCCGCACGGCGATCTGCTCGGCGCCGTTGGAGTGCCCGTCCAGGCCCGGCTTGCCGACCAGGAAGCGCAGCTTGCCCGCGCCCAGGTCGCGGGCGGTGGCCTCGACCCGGCGGCGGACCTCGGCCAGCCCGGTGCCGTCCTCGGCCGCCACCGCCACCGGGGCGGACGAGACGCCGGTGGGCGCCCGGTACTCACCGAACACCTCCCGCAGCGCTCCCGCCCACTCCCCGGTGGTCGCCCCCGCACGGGCGCATTCGAGGGTGGCTTCCATGAGGTTGTCCTTGCCGCGTGCCGCCTGCTTCAGCCGCTCCAGCGCCTTGCACGGACGCGGGTGGTTGAACGGCGGCTGGTAGCGGGTGTCCCGCCATGCCTGCAGCGAGGAGATCACCCGGGCCTCGACGGCCGGGTCGACCGTCTGGATCGCCGTGTCCAGGTCCGCGGTGAGCGGGCTGGGCTCGGTCGACTCGAAGACGTTCACGCCGACGATCCTGTCGTGCCCCGCCTCGATCCGCGCACGGCGCTCCGCGTGCGAGGCGACCAGCTGCGACTTGAGGTAGCCCGACTCCACGGCGGCCATCGCGCCGCCCATCTCCTGGATCCGGTCCATCTCCGCCCAGGACGCCTCGACCAGCTCGGCGACCTTGGCCTCGATCACCGTCGAGCCCTCGAAGATGTCGCCGTACTCCAGCAGGTCGCTCTCGTAGGCGAGCACCTGCTGGATCCGCAGCGACCACTGCTGGTCCCACGGCCGGGGCAGGCCCAGCGCCTCGTTCCAGGCCGGCAGCTGCACGGCGCGGGCCCGGGCGTCCTTGGAGAGGGTGACGGCCAGCATCTCCAGCACGATCCGCTGGACGTTGTTCTCCGGCTGCGCCTCGGTCAGACCGAGCGAGTTGACCTGGACGCCGTACCGGAAGCGCCGCTGCTTGGCGTCCTCGATGCCGTACCGCTCACGGGTGACGCGGTCCCAGATGCGGGTGAAGGCCCGCATCTTGCACATCTCCTCGACGAAGCGGACGCCGGCGTTCACGAAGAACGAGATCCGGGCGACCACGTCGCCGAACTTCTCCTCGGGCACCTGGCCGCTGTCGCGGACCGCGTCCAGGACGGCGATCGCCGTGGACATCGCGTAGGCGATCTCCTGGACCGGGGTGGCCCCCGCCTCCTGCAGGTGGTAGCTGCAGATGTTGATCGGGTTCCACTTCGGCATGTGGGTGACCGTGTAGGTGATCAGGTCCGTGGTCAGCCGCAGCGAGGGCCCGGGCGGGAAGACGTGCGTCCCCCGGGACAGGTACTCCTTGACGATGTCGTTCTGGGTGGTGCCCTGGAGGGCCGCGACCTCCGCGCCCTGCTCCTCGGCGACGACCTGGTAGAGCGCCAGCAGCCACATGGCGGTGGCGTTGATGGTCATCGAGGTGTTCATCTTCTCGAGGGGGATGTCCTCGAAGAGACGGCGCATGTCGCCGACGTGGGCCACCGGCACCCCGACCCGGCCGACCTCGCCGCGGGCGAGGACGTGGTCGGAGTCGTAACCGGTCTGGGTGGGCAGGTCGAACGCCACCGACAGGCCGGTCTGCCCCTTGGCGAGGTTGCGCCGGTACAGCTCGTTGGACGCCTCGGCCGTCGAGTGGCCGGCGTACGTCCGCATCAGCCACGGACGGTCCTTCTGACGCTCTGACATCTGTCGTCCGCCGTTTCTCAGACGTTCCGGAAGCGGTTGATCGCGTCGAGGTGCTGGGCGCGCATCTCGTGGTCGCGGACGCCCAGGCCCTCCTCCGGGGCCAGGCACAGCACGCCGACCTTGCCCTGGTGCAGGTTGCGGTGGACGTCGTAGGTCGCCTGTCCGGTCTCCTCCAGGCTGTACGTCTTCGACAGCGTCGGGTGGATCTTGCCCTTGGCGATCAGGCGGTTGGCCTCCCACGCCTCGCGGTAGTTGGCGAAGTGCGAGCCGATGATCCGCTTGAGCGACATCCACAGGTAGCGGTTGTCGTACTGGTGCATGTAGCCGGAGGTGGAGGCGCAGGTGGTGATGGTGCCGCCCTTGCGGGTGACGAAGACCGAGGCGCCGAAGGTCTCCTTGCCGGGGTGCTCGAAGACGATGTCGATGTCCTCGCCGCCGGTGAGCTCGCGGATGCGCTTGCCGAAGCGCTTCCACTCCTTCGGGTCCTGGGTGTTCTCGTCCTTCCAGAACCGGTAGTCCTCGGCCGCGCGGTCGATGATCAGCTCGGCGCCCATGGAGCGGCAGATCTCCGCCTTCTCCGGCGAGGAGACCACGCAGATCGGGGTGGCGCCGCCGGCCAGCGCGAACTGCGTGGCGTAGGAGCCGAGACCGCCGCTGGCGCCCCAGATCAGGACGTTGTCGCCCTGCTTCATGTTGGCGCCGTTGCCGGAGACCAGCTGCCGGTAGGCGGTGGAGTTGACCAGGCCGGGGGAGGCGGCCTCCTCCCAGCTCAGGTGGTCCGGCTTGGGCATCAGCTGGTTCGACTTGACCAGCGCGATCTCGGCGAGACCGCCGAAGTTGGTCTCGAAGCCCCAGATCCGCTGCTCGGGGTCGAGCATCGTGTCGTTGTGGCCGTCGGAGGACTCCAGCTCGACGCTGAGGCAGTGCGCGACGACCTCGTCGCCGGGCCGCCAGGCGTTCACGCCGGGGCCGGTGCGCAGGACGACGCCGGCCAGGTCGGAGCCGATGATGTGGTACGGCAGGTCGTGGCGCTTGGTCAGCTCGCTGACCTTGCCGTAGCGCTCCAGGAAGCCGAAGGTCGACAGCGGCTCGAAGATGGACGTCCACACCGAGTTGTAGTTGACCGAGGAGGCCATCACGGCCACCAGGGCCTCGCCCGGGCCGAGTTCCGGCAGGGGGACGTCGTCCAGGTGCAGGGACTTGCGGGGGTCCTTGTCGCGGGTCGCGAGGCCTGCGAACATCTCCGTCTCGTCCTTGTGCACGGTGATCGCGCGGTACGACTCGGGGAGCGGGAGGGCGGCGAAGTCCTCCGACGAGGCGTTCTGCGACTGGATCGCGTCCAGGATGTCCTTCACGGTCACGGTGTTGCCTCCGGCGACGGGCGCCCGCCTGAGGGGCGCAGAGGGTACGTCGGTGCTGCGGGTGTGGTGCGGTGCTGAGGGTGTGGTGCCGTCGGTTCGGCGGGTGGTGCGGCAGCGCGTGGTGGCGCGGGGATGCCTGGGGATGCCTGTGACGCAGGCGTCCGGACGCGCGTGGCCGTGGAGCCGTGCGGGGACACCCGGCGCACGGTTCGTGTGGTGCGCCGGCCGTCCGGACACCCACAACGTATGGCACGGCGTGACGGTTGACAAGGCACTGAGTGCCATGAGTTCCGCTCAGGTGAAAACTTTGCCATTCAGGTGAGCGATGATCGATCAGAGGGGGTGGAGGCGGCGCTCCCGATCGATGATCGATCAGCTCTCACAAGGGGGTTTGTGGTGTGGGGCGGGGGAGAGGCGCGGGGCGGGTCGGTGCCGCATTGCCCCTTCGCAGGGCGGCTGCGAGCCTTGCGGCCCTCTCTGCGGTGACCCGTTGACCTTCGCGCGTGACACTCGGTGCCACCCCTTGGTCAACGGGGTGCCTGCTCACGCGTCCCCCCCGCCTGCGGGCAATCGTGCCGCTGGGCGGCACGGGTGGGCACAGGGCCCCACGTCCTCGCGGGACGGTTCGCTCCACGCCGCGTAAGGCCCTCCGGGAAGGGGGCGGGCCGAGGGATCCGAACGGGTGCTGTCCGCCGGGGCTCAGCCCTGTGCTGCGGGTGCCGGGCGTGCGGTGCCGTCGGTTTGCGCTCGGTGGAACGAACCGCTTGCCGCGGAGGCTGGGCCTGCGCCCGCCCGTGCCGCCCCCTGGGCGGCCCAGCCGCCCGCAGGGGGTGGGCGGGTGTCCGCAGAAGAGCCGGAGAGGCGGCGAGGAGAGAGGGGACGCAGGGCTGCGGTCTCGTTGGAGCGGAGGGTTGGGCGGGTGTGGGGAGAGGGAGCCGGCCCCCGACGGAGGGGAGTCAGGGGCGGTCGCGGAGGGCCTTTTCGATGGTGTGCATGATCTCGTCGAGGGGGGCGTCGACGCGGGCGACGGTGACGAGGACCTCGCCGGAGGCGGAGACGGACGCGGCGTCGGGGGAGACCTGCCCCGCGCCGTCCCGCCCCGCACCGATGCCCCGTCCGAACGTCCGCCGCACGATCGCGAAGGCGTGGTCCAGCTGCCGCTCCACGTCCCCCTGCCCGTCGGCCCGCAGCCACCGCCGCAGCACGTGGTTGTGGGCCGTGACGACCGCGGACGCCGCCACCTCCGCCAGCAGCGGGTCGTCGTTCGCGTCGTCAGCGTGGGCCTTCTCGTCGAAGTGCCCGAGCAGGTAGCGGGTGAACAGCCGCTCGTAGCGGGCGACCGAGGCGATCTCCGCCTCGCGCAGCGTCGGCACCTCACGGGTCAGCTTGTAGCGGGCCACCGACACCTCGGGGTGGGCCGCGTACATCCGCATGACCTCCTTGATGCCCCGGCACACCGTGTCCAGCGGATGCTCGTGCGCGGGGGCCGCCTTCAGCACCGCCTCCGCCCGGACCAGCGTGTCGTCGTGGTCGGGGAAGATCGCCTCCTCCTTCGACCGGAAGTGGCGGAAGAAGGTGCGGCGGGCCACGCCGGCCGCCGCCGCGATCTCGTCGACGGTGGTCGCCTCGTACCCCTTGGTGGCGAACAGCTCCATGGCCGCCGCCGCCAGCTCGCGGCGCATTTTGAGCCGCTGGGCCGCGGCCCGGCTGCCCGCGGCGCTCTCCGGGGCGTCGGCCGCGGCGGGGGTACGTGTCGACTTGGCGGGGTGGGACATGCCCTGAACGTACTGCATCCGGGCAGCCCGGTGTACGCGCGTCCCGCTTCCCCGGCCGGGGGTGGACGGGGAAGCGGGAGCGGGGCCCGGCGGAACGGGCGGTGCCGCCGGGTCCGACAGGGGGAAGCCGGGCCGCTCGAGCAGGCCTCCCCAGTCCCCGGGGGACCCAGGGTCCCCCGGGGCGCCGTCGGGGCGCGGGCGGGGCTCAGCGCCGGGCATATTCGCGGAAGCCGCGGCCCGTCTTCCGGCCCAGGCAGCCCGCGGCCACCAGGTGCTCCAGGAGCGGCGCCGGGGCCAGGCCCGGGTCGCGGAACTCGCGGTGCAGCACCTTCTCGATGGCCAGCGAGACGTCCAGCCCGACCACGTCCAGCAGCTCGAACGGGCCCATCGGGTAGCCGCCGCCCAGCTTCATCGCGGCGTCGATGTCGTCCAGCGTCGCGTAGTGCTCCTGGACCATCTTCACCGCGTTGTTGAGGTACGGGAACAGCAGCGCGTTGACGATGAAGCCGGCCCGGTCGCCGCAGTCCACCGGGTGCTTGCGGATCGTGCGGCAGACCTCGAGGACGGTGGCGTGCACGTCGTCGTCGGTGAGGACGGTGCGGACCACCTCGACCAGCTTCATCGCCGGGGCCGGGTTGAAGAAGTGCATGCCGATCACGTCGCGCGGGCGGGAGGTGGCCCGGGCGCAGGCGACCACCGGCAGCGAGGAGGTGGTCGTGGCCAGGACCGCGCCCGGCTTGCAGACCTTGTCCAGCGCGGCGAACAGCTGCCGCTTGACCTCGAGGTCCTCGGCGACGGCCTCGACGGCCAGGTCGACGTCGGCGAAGGCGTCGTAGGAGCCGGCCGGGGTGATCCGGTCCAGGGTCTGCGCGGCCGTCTCGGCCGTCATCCGGCCCCGGTCCACCGAGCGGGCCAGCGACTTGCCGATCCGCGTCTTGGCGACGGTCGCCTTCTCCTCGCTGCGGGCGGCGAGGACGACCTCGTAGCCGGCCTTGGCGAAGACCTCGGCGATGCCGGAGGCCATGGTGCCGGAGCCCGCGACGCCCACCGAGCGCACCGGACGGCCCGCGCCGGCCTCGGCGTCCTGGCGAGGGGTGAGCGCGTCCGCGACGACGGTGGCGGAGCCGGGCGCCTCGTAGGTGTAGAAACCGCGGCCGGACTTGCGGCCGTTGAGCCCGGCGTCGCTGAGCTGGCGCAGGATCGGCGCGGGGGCGTGCAGCCGGTCGCGGGACTCCTGGTACATCGCCTCCAGCACGGTGCGGGCGGTGTCGACGCCGATCAGGTCCAGCAGCGCCAGCGGGCCCATCGGCAGGCCGCAGCCGAAACGCATCGCCGCGTCGATGTCCTCGCGGGAGGCGTACCGGGACTCGTACATCGCGGCGGCCTGGTTGAGGTAGCCGAACAGCAGGCCGTCGGCGACGAATCCGGGCCGGTCGCCGACCTTCACCGGCTCCTTGCCCAGCTCCAGGGCCAGGTCGGTCACGGCGGTGACGGCGGCCGGCGCGGTGAGCACCGAGGAGACGATCTCGACCAGCTTCATCGCGGGCGCCGGGTTGAAGAAGTGCAGGCCCAGGACCCGCTCGGGACGGGCCGAGTCGGCGGCGAGCCGGGTCACCGACAGGGCGTTGGTGCCGGTCGCCAGGATCGTGTCCGGGCGGACGATGCCGTCCAGGGCGCGGAAGACGCCCTGCTTGACGTCGTAGGACTCCGGGGCCACCTCGATCACCAGGTCGGCGGGGGCGGCGTCGGCCAGGTCGGCGGAGGTGCGCAGCCGGGCCAGGACCTGCTCGCGCTCGTCCTCGGTGAGCTTGCCCTTGGCGACGGAGCGGGCGGTGGAGGTCTCCAGCGCCGCAGTGGCGCGGGCGGCGGCCTGCGGGTCGACGTCGATGCCGACGACCTCGCGGCCGGCCCGGGCGAGGATCTCGGCGATGCCCGAGCCCATGGTGCCGAGGCCCACCACGGCGACGGTCCGCAGGGTGGAGGCGCTGTCGGAGGGGGACAGGGAAGAGGGAGCGGCCATGACGGACTCCAGGAAGGCGTGAGGTGACGGCTGGAACGCGACGCCGGCGGCGACGAAGGCCGAGGGGCGTGCGGGGATGAGGAGTCGGCGAGGTCGACGGCGACCTGCCGGGTCGTGCGGGCGTGCCTGTGTCCGACCGGTCCTGTCCCGGGACCGGGTCGTGCGGCGTTGCCGCGGGTACCGCCGTACGGGAAGTACGCGGGGGTACCGAACCGACTGCGCTCGCGGCGGCTGCGTCACCAGGCCGCTGCGAGGGGCGCGAGGGGTAGCTCGCTCGTATGAGCTTAACCGGCCAGTAGTGAGCGCGCCAGACCGTGCGGCGTGTTCGGGTGTGTGATCCGGCTCCCACGGGGCCGGGTGATTTGCGTAGGGTTGGGTGAGTGAACGACGACGAGGGTCAACTCGCGCTGTTGGAAACCCGGTTGCGGGCCGAGTCCGGAGGAGGGTTCGCCCACCGGCGGCTGGTGTCCGACGCCGGGCCCGAGGAGCTCGCCGAGGTGCTGAGCGAGCCCGGGCACCCGTTGTGGGCGGTGGAGCTGGCGGCCTTCCGGCTCTCGCTGGCCGGTGACGGCCGGGCGTTCGAGCCGCTGGTGCTGCTGCTCAACCACCGGGACCCGCCGCGCTGCGCCTCGGCGGCCTACGCGCTGGCCCGGCTGGGAGACGCGCGCACCGCGCGGGCGGCGGCCGCGCTCGCCACCAACGAACTGCGCGTCGGCTACGCCCTCCACCCGGTCCGGCTGCTGGTCGCCCTGCGGGCGCCCGAGGCGGTGCCCGCGCTGGTGACGGTGCTGGAGCGGCGGCTGTCCGCGGTACGCGACCCGCACCGCGAGGTGGCGCTGGCCTGCGTCGAGGGGCTCGGCGAGCTCCGGGACCCGCGCGGGCGCGCGGTGCTGGAACGGGCCCTCGGCCGGGCGGAACTGGCGGAGGCGGCCCGCGCCGCCCTTCAGTCGCTGGACTCCGCCCCGGGCCGGACGTAGCGGACCTCGGGGACGTCCACGCCGTCCACCGTGTAGGGCTCCTCGGCGCCGTCGGGGGCGAAGCCGTGGCGCTCGTAGAAGGCGCGGGCGGAGGCGTTGCCGCGCACCACCCAGAGGTAGGTGTCGCCCTCGGCGGGCAGGCACGCGCGCAGCAGGGCGCTGCCGAGCCCGGCGCGGTGGTGCGCCGGGTCCACGTAGAGCGTGTAGAGCTCCCAGCCCGGTTCGGGGTCGCGGTTCGGGCCGAGGCAGGCCCAGCCGGCGACCTGCCCGTCGCGCTCGGCGACCAGGTTGACGACGCCGGGGCGGGCGCCCTCCAGGAGCGTGCGGTGGTGCTCGGTGGCGGCGACCGGGTCCATCCGGTCCAGGTACGCCTGCGGCATCAGTCCCGTGTAGGCGTGCCGCCATCCGGCTATCCGCACCTCGGCGACGCGCGCGCAGTCGTCGGCCGTCATCTCTCTGATCATCCGGCCATGATGCCCCGCCCGCCGGGCGGCCTGCTTCCGCTTTTCGCCCCGCCCCGGGGGCCGCGGGGGCCGCGCGGGTACGGCCGGCTGCCGCACCCGCGCTGCTCGTGCCGTCCGGTCAGGGGCGGGGGAGCGGCCAGGGGTGGGGCGGGGCGGCGGTCCGGGTGGCCGCCTGGGCGGGCTTCGGGTCGGGCAGGGCCGGGCAGGTGGCGTCCGCCTCGCCGGACGGACGGCGCGGGACGGTGCCGTCGGTGAGGTAGGCCGCCAGGTGCCGGTCGAGGCACTTGTTGCCCGAGAGGGTGACGCCGTGGTTGCCGCCGCCCTCCTCGACCACCAGCGAGGAGCCGCGCAGCAGCCGGTGCGTGCGGACAGCCCCGGCGTACGGCGTCGCCGCGTCCCCGGTCGCCTGGAAGATCAGGACCGGCGGGGCCTTGTGGTTGGTGACGTCCACGGGCCGCCGCAGGCCCTGCGTGGGCCAGAAGGCGCACGGCGCGTTGTACCAGGCGTTGCTCCAGGTCATGAACCGCGCCTTCTCGTGCACCGCCCAGTTGTCGGCGCGCCACCGCCCCCACTCCCGGGGCCAGCGGGCGTCGCGGCACATCACCGCCGTGTAGACGCTGTAGCCGTTGTCCCCGGCGGCGTCGACCGCGCCGACCGTCCGGTAGGCCTCCACCAGCGGGGCGGCCTGCTTCTTCACCGCGTAGGCGGAGAACACCCGTGCCAGCAGCGGCCAGTAGCCGTTGTGGTAGCCGCCCGGGAGGAAGAGATCCTCCAGCTCCGCCGGGCCGACCACGCCCTGGGCGGGCTTCGCGGCGACCGCCGCGCGCATCGCGTACCACTTCGCCTCGACCCGGGCGGCGTCGGCGCCGAGCCCGTACACGGCGTCGTGCCGCGCCACCCAGGTCATGAAGGCGCGGTGCCGGTCCTCGAAGGCGATGTCCTGCTGGAGGTTGTTCTCGTACCAGATCCCGGTGGGGTCGACCACGGAATCGAGCACCATCCGCCGCACCCGGTCGGGGTACAGCTTGGCGTACACGGAGCCCAGGTAGGTGCCGTAGGAGTAGCCCAGGTAGTTGATCTTCTTCGCGCCGAGCGCGCGCCGGATCACGTCGAGGTCTTTCGCCGCGCTCACCGTGTCGACGTACGGCAGCAGGTCCCCGTGCTTCCTGCCGCAGGCGGCGGCGAAGGCCCGGGCCCGGTCGAGATTGACCTTCTCCAGCGCGGCGGTGGCCGGCACCGGGTCCGGGCGGACCGGGTCGGAGTAGCCGGGCACGCAGTCGAGCGCGGGCCGCGACCTCCCGACGCCCCGGGGGTCGAAGCCGACGACGTCGTAGCGCGCGGCCACGGACGCGGGGAGCCCGGAGGCGACGACGGGGGCGAGGCCCACCCCGCTGCCGCCGGGGCCGCCGGGGTTGACCAGCAGCGGGCCGAGCGACTTCTTCGCCGTGTGCGGGACGCGGGACAGGGCCAGGGTGATCTTCCGGCCGCCCGGGGCGGCGTGGTTCAGCGGCACCTTCACGGTGGCGCACTGGAGCCGGGGCGCGTCCTCGGTGGCGCACTTCTTCCAGCTCAGCCCCGGCGCGGCGGGCACCGGAGCGGCCTGCGCCGGCGGTACGGCGGTGAGGGCCGAGGCCAGCGCGACGGCGGTGCCGCACAGGACGGCGACGCGTTTCTTCATCAGTCTCCCCGGGGTCGGCGGTCCGTGCGTGCCACGGGCCCAGGGCGCATCGTGCCGCCGGAAGGGGGAGGAAGAGCGTGTTTCGGGCCAGATTGACCCCTTCGGGTCGCGACCGTGCCGCCGGGCGGGGCACCGCGCGGGCGGGGGAGGGTCCGGCCCGCGGGTTCCGTGGCCGGGCCTCGGCACGGAGCCCGCGTGCGTGCGGGTCCGGCCCGTGCGAGAGCGCGTGTGCGGTTCCGGCTGGTGCGGCGAGGAGCGCGCGTGCGTGCGCGTCGCGTGCGGGTCGGTCCGGCCCGGGGGAGCCCGCCGCGTCCGGCGCGGAGCGCGTGTGCGGTTCCGGCAGGTGCGGCGCGGGGCCGGCAGCGTCGGCGTTCGCGCATCCGGCCCGGAGACGGCCGTACGAGTGCGGGTCGGTGCGGCGCGGCGCGTATGTGCGTGCGGGGCCGGTCCGGTGCGGAGCCCGCCACTCCCGGGGGTGGGTGTCCGGTGCAGAGACCGCGTCGGGTGAGCCCGTTCGGTCCGGAGGCCCCCCGCGTTCGTGAAGGCCGCCCGGGAGCCCCGTTCAGAGCAGCGAGAGCTGCACCGGGCCCTCCGCGTCGGCGGCGCCCTCGGCGGCCGGCCGTGCGGGACGGATGCGGCGGCGGGCCGCTCCGCCCTCGGGGCCGATGCCGTACTCCCGGGCCAGCTCGTGCACCTGGCGGGTGATCTGCCGCTGGTACCAGGTCGGCGCGTACGCCCCGCCCGCGTACATCCGCTCGTAGCGCCCCACCAGTTCCGGGTGGTGCTCGGCCAGCCAGGCCATGTACCACTCGCGCGCCCCGGGCCGCAGGTGCAGCACCAGCGGGGTCACCGAGCTCGCGCCGGCCTCCGCGATCGCCCGGACCGTGGCGCGCAGCTGGTCGGGCCGGTCGCCGAGGAAGGGGATCACCGGGGCCATCAGCACCCCGCAGTCGATGCCGTGCTCGGCGAGCGTGCGGATCACGTCCAGCCGGCGCTCGGGCGCGGGCGTCCCGGGCTCGACGGTGCGCCACAGCTCCCTGTCGACGAACCCGACCGAGACGTTCACGCCCACGTCGGTGACCTCGGCCGCCTGCTCCAGCAGTTCGAGGTCGCGCAGGATCAGCGTGCCCTTGGTCAGGATGGAGAACGGGTTCGCGTGGTCGCGCAGCGCCGCGATGATCCCCGGCATCAGGCGGTAACGGCCCTCGGCGCGCTGGTAGCAGTCGACGTTGGTGCCCATCGCGATGTGCTCGCCGTGCCAGGACCGGGAGGCCAGCTTGGCGCGCACCAGCTCGGGGGCGTTCAGCTTCACCACGATCTGTGAGTCGAAGCCGAGACCCGTGTCGAGGTCCAGGTAGCTGTGCGTCTTGCGGGCGAAGCAGTAGACGCAGGCGTGGGTGCAGCCGCGGTACGGGTTCACCGTCCACTCGAACGGCATCCGGGACGCGCCCGGCACCCGGTTCACGATGGACCGCGCCCTGATCTCGTGGAAGGTGACGCCTCGGAACTCCGGGGTGTCGAAGGTCCGGGTGGTCACCGAGTCCGCCCCGAACAGGGCGGGGTCCGTCCGGCCGGACTCCGGCGTGAGGTTCTCCCAGCGCATGCAGGCCTCGCTTCGGTCGTGTCGAACAGCGATAATAGAACACGTGTTCCCTTGATCGTGCGATCGGCACCTGGCGGGACGCCCCGGCGGCGACGGGCAGCCGATTTGGCGGGCGTGTGCGGGGGTGGTTTGCTGACGCCGGACGTGCTGGATCCCCAGGAGCTGGAGGAAGCGATGGCGCAGGTGGAGGCCACGACCGAGCGGGTCGTCGCGGCGAACGCGCAGGAGGTGTACGCCGCTCTCGCGGACTACGAGGGCACGCGCGCCAAGCTGCTGCCCGAGCAGTACAGCGAGTACGAGGTGCGCGAGGGCGGCAAGGGCGCGGGCACCCTCGTGCACTGGAAGCTGCAGGCGACCAAGAAGCGGGTGCGCGACTGCCTCCTGGAGGTGACCGAGCCGTCCGCCGGGGAGCTCGCCGAGACGGACCGCAACTCCTCCATGGTCACCACCTGGCGGGTCACCCCGGCCGGCGAGGGGTCGTCCCGGGTGGTCGTCAGCACGGTCTGGAACGGTGCGGGCGGGATCGGCGGCTTCTTCGAGAAGACCTTCGCCCCCAAGGGTCTCGCCCGGATCCACGACGCCGTCCTCGCGCGGCTGGCCTCCGAGGTGGAGTGACCTCCGCCGCGGCGCACACCGCGGCGCCGTCGTCGGGCCCGCCCCGGGGGACCCGGCCGGGCGGGACGGGCACACCCCCCGCGGGGAGGCCCCAGTGGCCCCACCGGTACGAGGTAGATGGG
>NZ_JBHTVQ010000002.1:0-61251 GCF_042792855.1 Streptomyces sp. NPDC056600 | reverse complement strand
GGGGTGACCCGGCCGGGCCGAACGGTCAACAGCCGCCTGCGGAAGCCCCGTTGCCCTCACCGTTTCGAGTGACTTGCGTAACCGGAATCCTTCGCTGCCGTTCGCCTGGTGACGTGCGACGAACGGGAGGGCGCAAGTGGGCGTGACGGGCGGGACCGCGCTGCTGCGGGACGAGGCCGGGCCGCGGGACCGGACCGGGGCGCCGGCACAGGGCGGCGAGGACACCCTCCCGCTCCCCGCGGTGCAGGCGTCCGCCGACCCGCCCGCGCGGCTCACCCCGCGCGGCGTGCGGCTGGTCTTCACCGGGCTGATGCTCGCCCTGCTGCTCGCGGCGCTGGAGCAGATGATCGTCGCCACCGCCCTGCCGAGGATCGTCGGCGACCTGCAGGGCATGGACAAGATGTCCTGGGCCATCACGGCCTACCTGCTGACCTCGACCGTGGTGCTCCCGGTCTACGGCAAGCTCGGCGACCTGTTCGGCCGCAAGGGCGTCTTCCTGTTCGCGATCGTCGTCTTCGTCCTGGGCTCCGCCGCCTGCGGACGGGCGGAGACCATGGACCAGCTGGTCGCCTTCCGCGCGGTCCAGGGGATCGGCGCGGGCGGGCTGATGATCGGCGTGCAGGCGATCATCGCGGACATCGTCCCGCCCCGCGAACGCGGGCGCTTCATGGGCCTGATCGGCGCCTCCTTCGGCCTGGCCTCGGTGGCCGGACCGCTGCTCGGCGGCTACTTCACCGACCACCACAGCTGGCGCTGGTGCTTCTACTTCAACGTGCCCTTCGGCCTGGTCACCCTGGTCGTGGTGGCCGCCGTGCTCAAGCTGCCCAAGCCCGCCGTACGGCCCCGCCTGGACGTCGTGGGGACGATCCTGCTCGTCGCCGCGTCGACCTGCCTGGTGCTGCTGACCAGCTGGGGCGGCACCGAGTACGCCTGGGACTCCCCGGAGATCCTCGGCCTGGCCGGGGGCGCCGTCGCCGCCTCGGCGCTCTTCGTGGTCGCCGAGCGGTTCGCGGCCGAACCCCTCATCCCGCTGCGACTGTTCCGCGACTCCGTCTTCAACGTCACCGCCCTGGTCGGCCTGGTCGTCGGCATCGCGCTGTTCGGCGCGGCCAGCTACCTGCCCAGCTACCTCCAGATGGTCGACGGGGCCACCGCCACCGAGTCCGGCCTGCTGATGCTGCCCATGATGGGCGGGGTGGTCGGCGCCTCGGTGCTCTCCGGGCAGCTGATCAGCCGCACCGGCCGCTACCGGATCTACCCGATCCTCGGCGGCGCGCTCTCGGCCGTCGGCATGTGGCTGCTGTCCCTCCTGGACACCGGCACCGAGCGGATCACCTACAGCGTCTGGATGTTCGTGCTGGGCGCCGGCATCGGCCTCGTGATGCCGGTCCTGGTGCTCGCCGTCCAGAACTCGGTGCGCCCCGCCGACCTGGGCACCGCCACCAGCGCCAACAACTACTTCCGGCAGATCGGCGGCAGCGTCGGCGCCGCCGTCTTCGGCACCCTCTTCGCCGACCGGTTCACCGACGCCCTCGCCGAGCGGCTGCCTCGCCTGCCCGGCGGCGCGGCCGCCGCCCCGCACAGCGAGTCCGTCAGCCCGGAGATGGTGCACGCGCTGCCCGCGCCGCAGCGCGACGCGTACATCGCGGCCTACGCCGAGGCCATGCCGCGGATCTTCCTCTACCTGGTGCCGGTCCTCGTGCTCGGCCTGATCATCGCCTGCTTCCTCAAGGAGAAACCGCTGGTGTCCCACAACGTCCCCGCCGCAGACCCCCAGGGCGCCGAGCCGGCGGCCGCGGCTGCCGCAGCCCCCTACGCGGCGGCCTCCGTCCCGCTCACCGTCGAGGTGACCGCCTCGGTGCCCGGCGCCCGGGCCCCCTACGGCGGCGGGATCGCCGTCTGCGGCGCGGTCCGGCACGCCGACGGCACGGTGGTGCCGCGCGCCGCGCTCACCCTGATCGACGGCGCCGGGCAGCAGGTCGGGCGCGGCGCCAGCGGCGAGGACGGACGCTACGCGCTGGCCACCCCCGGCCCCGGCTCCTACGTGCTGATCGCCGCCGCCGGCGGGCACCAGCCGCAGGCCGTGCAGGTCACGGTGGGGGAGCGGCCGGTCGAGATGGACGTGGTGCTCGGCGGCGCCGGACGCCTCGCCGGGACCGTCACCACCGCCGACGGCACCCCGGTGCGGGATGCCACCGTCACCCTCACCAACGTCCACGGCGAGGTGGTCTCCGCCTCCCGCAGCGGCTTCGACGGCGGCTACGTCATCAGCGACCTGGTGGCCGGCGAGTACACCCTGGCCGCCAGCGCCCACGCCTACCGGCCCACCGCCCTGCCGGTCACCGTGCAGGCGTCCCGGGAGACCCGGCAGGACATCGAGCTGGCCGGCGGGGCGGTGCTGCGCGGCGTGGTCCGGGGCGGCGGCGGGCGACCGGTGGAGGAGGCCCGGGTCACCCTGCTGGACGCCGCGGGCAACGTCGTCGACACCCTCACCACCGGCCCCGACGGCACCTTCCGCTTCGTCGACCTGTCCTCCGGCGAGTACACCGTGATCGCCGCCGGGTACCCCCCGGTCGCCACCGTCCTGCAGGTGGCCGGCGGCGGCCGCACCGAGCGCGACCTGCAGCTCGGGCACCAGGACTGACCTGCTCCGGTCCGGCGGGGGGCTTCCCCGCCGGACCGGCACGGGGGAAGATCGCGCCGTGACCGCCTCGGTCTACACTCACGCCCATGCACGCGTGTGACCGGCAGGAACGGAGCGACCGATGAAGATCCTCATCAGCGCCGACATGGAGGGCGCCACCGGCGTCACCTGGCCGGCGGACGTGCTGCCGGGCACCCCCCAGTGGGAACGCTGCCGTCCGATGTTCACCTCGGACGTCCAGGCCGCCGCGCTCGGCTTCTTCGACGGCGGCGCCGACCAGGTGCTCGTCAACGAGGCCCACTGGAGCATGCGCAACCTGCTGCTCGAGCAGCTCGACGACCGGGTCGAGATGCTCACCGGCCGGCACAAGTCGCTCTCCATGGTCGAGGGCGTCCAGCACGGCGACGTCGACGGCATCGCCTTCATCGGCTACCACGGCGGCGCCGGGATGGAGGGTGTCCTCGCCCACACCTACCTCGCCAACCAGCTCACCGGCGTCTGGCTCGACGACGTCCGCGCGAGCGAAGGCCTGCTCAACGCCCATGTGGTGGCCGAATACGGGGTACCGGTCATTCTGGTGACCGGCGACGACGTGGCGTGCGACGACGCCCTCGGGTACGCACCCGAGGCGCGGAAGGTCGCGGTGAAGGACCACGTGTCGCGCTACGCGGCCGTGTGCCGCACGCCCGCCCGGACCCACGCGGACATCCGCGCGGCCGCCCGGGAGGCGGTGTCGCTGGCGGTCCGTCACGAGCCCGTGACGGCCGGCCCGCGTACCGTCGCCGTGGAGTTCGACGCGGAACACCTCGCCGACGCGGCGACGGTGGTGCCCGGCGTGGACCGGATCGGCGAGCGCAAGGTCGCCTATACCGAAGCAAACATGTACGACGCAATCCGCACCTTCAAGGCGGTCACCACGATCGTCTCGGCCGCGGTGGAGGAGACGTATGGCTGATCAGCAGGCCCTCGAAGAGGTCGTGACCTTCGCGTCCGACCTGATCCGCATCGACACCACCAACCGGGGCGGCGGCGACTGCCGCGAGCGCCCCGCCGCCGAGTACGCGGCGGCCAGGCTCGCCGAGGCCGGCCTGGAGCCCACCCTCCTCGAGCGCACCGAGGGACGAACCAACGTCGTCGCCCGCCTCGAGGGCACCGACCCCTCGGCGGACGCGCTCCTGGTCCACGGCCACCTCGACGTGGTGCCCGCCGACGCCTCCGAGTGGACCGTCCACCCCTTCTCCGGGGAGATCCGCGACGGCGTGCTCTGGGGCCGCGGCGCCGTGGACATGAAGAACATGGACGCGATGATCCTCTCCGTGGTCCGCTCCTGGGCCCGGGAGGGCGTGCGGCCCCGCCGCGACATCGTCATCGCCTTCACCGCCGACGAGGAGGACAGCGCCGTCGACGGCTCCGGCTTCCTCGCCGACCAGCACCCCGAGCTGTTCGAGGGCTGCACCGAAGGCGTCAGCGAGTCCGGCGCCTACACCTTCCACGACGGCTCCGGCGCCCGGATCTACCCCATCGGCGCGGGCGAACGCGGCACCGGCTGGCTGCGGCTCACCGCGCGCGGACGCGCCGGCCACGGCTCCAAGGTCAACCACGCCAACGCCGTCACCCGCCTCACCGCGGCGGTCACCCGGCTCGGCGAGCACAGCTGGCCGCTGAACCTCACCCCGACCGTGCGCGCCGCGATCTCCGAACTCGCCGCCGTCTACGGCATCGACGCCACGCGCTACGACCTCGACGACTCCGACCAGGTCGACGAGCTGCTGGTGAAGATCGGCCCCGCCGCCGCCCTGGTGGAGCCCACCCTGCGCAACAGCACCAACCCGACGATGCTGGACGCCGGCTACAAGGTCAACGTGATCCCCGGCGAAGCCGGCGCGCACGTCGACGGACGCTTCCTGCCGGGCGGCGAGGAGGACTTCGAGCGCACCCTGGACGAGCTGACCGGCCCCGACGTCGACTGGGAGTACTACCACCGCGAGGGCGCCCTGCAGGCCCCGGTGGACTCCCCGACCTTCGCCAAGCTGCGCGCCGCCGTCGAGGAGCACGACCCCGAGGCGCACACCGTGCCCTACTGCATGTCCGGCGGCACCGACGCCAAGCAGTTCGCCCGGCTCGGCATCACCGGTTACGGCTTCGCCCCCGTCTGGCTGCCCGAAGGCTTTGCCTACCAGCAGCTCTTCCACGGCGTGGACGAGCGGGTGCCCGTCGAAGGACTGCACTTCGGCGTCCGTGTGCTCGACCGCTTCCTGCGGACGGCCTGACAGAGATGGGGGACAAGGTGCGGAAACTGGCCCACGGGACGTGGCCCTCGCCGATCGGGGCGGGGCTCGCCGCCGACCACGACGGAGCCCCGCAGTACCCGGGCTTCGTCGGTGACGAGGTCTGGTGGACCGAGCCCCGGCCCGCCGAGGCCGGCCGCCGCGCCCTGGTGCGCCGCCGCGCCGACGGCACCGAGGAATCGGTGCTGCCCCCGCCGTGGAACGTGCGCAGCCGGGTGGTGGAGTACGGCGGCCGCCCCTGGACCGGGACCGTCCGGGACGGACGGGCGGTCGTCGTCTTCGTGAACTTCGCCGACCAGCGGCTCTACCGCTACGAGGGGGAGGGCGGCGAACCGCAGCCGCTCACCCCCCTCTCCCCGGTGGGCGGCGGCCTGCGCTGGGCCGAGCCCGAGGTGCGCGAGGGGCCGGGCGGCCGGGCCGAGGTCTGGTGCGTGCTGGAGGAGTACACCGGCGACGGCCCCTCCGAGGTGCGGCGCCTGCACGTGGCGGTGCCCCTGGACGGCAGCGCCGCCGAGGACCGCGACGCCCTGCGCGAACTGTCCCGCCCCACCCACCACTTCGTCACCGGCGCGCGCGTCTCCCCGGACGGCGCCCGGGCCGCCTGGCTGGCCTGGGACCACCCCCGGATGCCGTGGGACGGCACCGAACTGGTGGTCGCCGACATCACCGAGGACGGCGTCCTCACCATGCCGCGGGTGATGGCCGGCGGCGAGGAGGAGTCCGTCGCCCAGGTCGAGTGGACCGCCGACGGCCGCCTGATGTGGAGCAGCGACCACTCCGGCTGGTGGAACCTCTACCGCGAGGGCGAGCCCGTCTGCGCCCGCGAGGAGGAGTTCGGCGGACCGGTGTGGACGCCGGGCAGCCGCTGGTTCGCTCCGCTGGAGTGCGGCCTGGTCGCCGTCCTGCACGGCAAGGGCGCCCAGGTGCTCGGCGTGCTCGACCCCGAGTCCTGCGAGGTCGTCGACGCGGCCGGCCCGTGGAGCGAGTTCGCCGCCGCGCTCGCCGTGCACGGCGACCGGGTCGTCGCGGTCGGCGCGGGCGCCAAGCGCTCCTTCGAGGTCGTCGAGCTGGACACCCGCCTCGGCAGCGCCCGCGTCATCGGCTCCGCCCACCACGACAGCGTCGACCCCGCCTACCTGCCCGAGCCCGAGGCGCGGGTCTTCACCGCCGCCGACGGCCGCGAGGTGCACGCGCACGTCTACCCGCCGCACCACCCCGAGGTCACCGGCCCCGACGGCGAACTGCCGCCGTACGTGGTCTGGGCGCACGGCGGCCCCACCAGCCGGGCGCCCATGGTGCTCGACCTGGAGATCGCCTACTTCACCTCCCGCGGCATCGGCGTCGTCGAGGTCAACTACGGCGGATCCACCGGGTACGGGCGGGAGTACCGCAACCGGCTGCGCGAGCAGTGGGGCGTGGTCGACGTCGAGGACTGCGCGGCCGCCGCCCTCGCCCTCGCCGACGAAGGCGTCGCCGACCGCCGACGTCTGGCGGTGCGCGGAGGCAGCGCGGGCGGCTGGACCACCGCCGCCTCGCTGGCCTTCACCGACGTCTACGCCTGCGGCACCGTCATCTATCCGGTGCTCGACCTGACCTCGTGGGCCTCGGGCGAGACCCACGACTTCGAGTCGCGCTACCTGGAGTCCCTGGTCGGCCCGCTGGCCGAGGTGCCCGAGCGGTACCGCGAGCGCTCGCCGGGCGAGAGCCCCGAGCGGATCGAGGCGCCGTTCCTGTTGCTCCAGGGACTGGAGGACCCGATCTGCCCGCCCGCGGCGAGCGAGCGGTTCCTCGAACGGGTCAGGGCCGGCGGGCGGGGCGTCCCGCACGCCTACATCGCCTTCGAGGGCGAGGGCCACGGGTTCCGGCGCGCCGACACCATGGTCCGGGCGCTGGAGGCGGAACTGTCGCTGTACGCCCAGGTGTTCGGCTTCGAGGCACCGGACGTACCGGTGCTGGAACTGCGGAAGTAGGGGACGAGCGTGCGGGAGTCGACGAGACCGAAGCGGCTGGCGCCGGGCGCGCGGGTGGCGATCGTCGCCACCAGCGGGCCGGTGCCCGACGAGCGGCTGCAGGGCGGGCTCGACCTGCTGCGTGGCTGGGGCCTCGACCCCGTCGTGATGCCCCACGTCCGGGACCGTCACGGGGAGTTCGAGTACCTGGCGGGGACGGACGCGGACCGCGCGGCCGACCTCCAGGCCGCCTGGTGCGACCTCTCCGTCGACGCGGTGATCTGCGCGCGCGGCGGCTACGGCGTGCAGCGCATGGTCGACCTGCTCGACTGGTCCGCGATGCGGGCCGCCGGGCCCAAGGTCTTCGTCGGTTTCAGCGACATCACCGCGCTGCACGAGGCGTTCGCCACCCGCATGGGGCTGGTGACGCTGCACGGGCCGATGGCGGCGGGCGTCGACTTCCTCAAGAACGAGAAGGCCCGCGAGCACCTGCGGGCCACCCTCTTCGAGCCGGAGACCACCCAGGTCGTCACCGGGTCCGGCGGCACCCTGGTGCCCGGGCGGGCTCGCGGGGTCACCCTCGGCGGCTGCGTCAGCCTGCTCGCCGCGGACCTGGGCACGCCGCACGCGCGGGCCGGGGCGCGGGGCGGGCTGCTGATGATCGAGGACGTCGAGGAGGAGCGGTACCGGCTGGACCGGATCCTCACGCAGCTGCTGCGGTCCGGGTGGCTGGACGGCGTCGCCGGTGTGGTCCTCGGCTCCTGGCTGGGCTGCGGGCCCTACGAGGAACTGCGGGCGCTCTTCGCCGACCGGCTCGGCGGCCTCGGCGTCCCCGTCGCCGAGGAGTTCGGCTTCGGCCACGGCGACGGAGCCCTGACGATCCCCTTCGGCGTCATGGCCGAACTCGACACGGAGGCCCGCACCCTCACCCTGGACCACCCGGCCCTCGCCTGACCCGTCGCCGCCCATCCGGCCGACGGACACCCCTGCGGGCGGTGCCGGCCTCGACCCCTCTGCGGGCGGCTGGGCCGCCCAGGGGGCGGCACGGGCGGGCGCCGGCCCGAGCCTCCGCGGCGAGCGGCTCCCCCTGCCCGGGCCAAGCCGACGACACCCTGGGCACGCGACTCCCGCCCCAGCGTGGGCCAGTCACAACCCCGGTGGGCGGCACGGTTCGCTCCCCCGACCCGCCCCTTCCCGGAAGGGCTAGGGTGATCCACATGCGCGAGAGCTCGTACGTGGCCGTCACCGACCGGATCGGCCTCCGCCCCCTCACCCTGGCCGACGAGGCCGAGTTCACCGCCCGGGCGGCGGAGAGCCGGGAGCTGCACCACCCGTGGCTGTTCCCGCCGGACACCCCCGACGCGTTCCGCGCCTACGCGCAGCGGATCATCGACAGCGCGGACAAGGAGAGCTTCCTCGTCTGCGACCGCACGCAGGAAGGCGCTCTCGCCGGCTACGTGACGGTCAACAACATCGTGCACGGCGCCTTCCGCTCCGGCGCCCTCGGATACGGCGCGTTCGCGCGAGCCGCCGGCCGCGGTCTGATGACCGAGGCGCTGCGGGCCCTCGTGCGGTACGCCTTCGCGCCGCCGCTGAACCTGCACCGGCTGGAGATCAACGCCCAGCCCGGCAACACCCGTTCGCTCGCGCTGGCCCGCCGCGCCGGCTTCGCCAAGGAGGGGTTCTCCCCGCGCATGCTGTTCGTCGACGGCGCGTGGCGCGACCACGAACGCTGGGCGATCACCGCGGAGATGATCCAGGACTGACCGACCGGCCTCTGGCGCCGGAGCCGTCCGGCCGCTTCCATGGTCGGGTGACGACCATCCGCCGTGAGGTGCTGACGCTGCCCGCCGCCGAGTTGGGCCCCGACAACCCCCTGCCGCCGCTGAGGCCGCTCGACGAGGTCCACCAGGTCGAGGACCGCGACCGGCAGGGCCTGCCGCGGGACATGGCCCGGCAGATGGGGTACGCCCCGCTGACCGGACTGCTCCCCGAGCGGGTGCGCGACGGCTACGACCGCCGCCGCGAGCCCCGCCCCGTGGAAGCCCTCGTCATGGAGAACGACCGGCTCCGCGTCACCGTGCTGCCGGCGCTCGGCGGCCGCATCGCCTCCCTGGTCCACAAGCCCACCGGCCGCGAACTGCTGTACCGCAACCCGGTGTTCCAGCCCGCCTGTTTCGCGCTGAACGGCGCCTGGTACTCCGGCGGCATCGAGTGGAACATCGGCGCGACCGGGCACACCGCCCTGTCCTGCTCCCCGCTGCACGCCGCCCGGGTCACCGCGCCCGACGGCGGGGTCATGCTGCGGCTGTGGGAGTGGGAGAGGCTGCGGGACCTGCCGTTCCAGGTCGACCTGTGGCTGCCGGACGGCTCCGACTTCCTGTACGTCGGCGTGCGGATCCGCAACCCGCACGAGCGGCCGGTCCCCACCTACTGGTGGTCCAACATCGCGGTGCCCGAGGAGCGCCGGGTGCTCGCCCCCGCCGACGCCGCCTGGCACTTCGGCTACACGCGACGGCTCCGCAGGGTCGAGGTGCCCGCCTACGACGGCGTCGACCGCACCCGGCCGCTGAACAGCGTCTTCCCGGCCGACTACTTCTACGACGTGCCCGACGGGCGCCGCGGGTGGATAGCCGCCCTCGACGACGCGGGGCGCGGACTCGTGCAGACCTCCACCGACACGCTGCGCGGACGCAAGCTGTTCGTCTGGGGCAGCGGCCCGGGCGGGCGGCGTTGGCAGGAGTGGCTGACCGAGCCCGGCACGGGCGGCTACTGCGAGATCCAGGCCGGGCTCGCCCGCACCCAGCTGGAGCACGTCAAACTGGACGCCGAGAGCGAGGTGTCCTGGCTGGAGGCGTACGGCCCGCTGGACGTCGACCCGGCCGCCGCGCACGGCGACGACTGGGGCCGGGCCCTGGCCACGGCGGAGGAGCGGCTGGAGGCGGTGCTGCCCCGCGCCGACGTGGAGGCCGCCTACGCCGCCTGGGCGCCGGCCGCGGACACCGAACCGGGCGAGCGGCTCGCCACCGGCTCCGGCTGGGGCGCGCTGGAAGTGCTGCGCGGCGGCTTCACCCTGCCCGGGACGCCCTTCGCCCCCGAGACGCTGGGGGAGGAGCAGCGCCCCTGGCTGGAGCTGCTGCGCAGGGGCACGCTCCCCGAGGAGGACCCGGAGACCGGCCCGCCGCACGTGACGCCGGTCGCGCCGCACTGGCGGGACATGCTGGAGACCGCCGCCGCGACCGCCACCGCCGAATATCACCTGGGCCTGGCCCAGTGGCACGCCGGAGACCGCGCGCAGGCCGTGCGGAGCTGGGAGCGCGGGCTGAAGGCAGCGCCCGGGCACTGGGCCCTGCTGCGCTGCACCGCGGTCGCCGACCAGGAGGAGCACCACCCGGAGCGGGCCGCGGACCGCTACGACGAGGCCTTCGAGGCCCTGTGCCACGCGGCCGCGGGCGGCGAGGAGGCCGTCCCGGACAGGTGGGAGCCCGCCGTGGCGGCGCTGGGACGCGAGACGGCCGAGGCGCTGCTCGGGGTCGGCCGGACGGCCCGGGCCCGCGAGGTCTGGGAGCGGCTGCCCGCCCGGACGCGGGCTCGGGGACGTTTCCGGCTGCTGGAGGTGGAGCTCCTGCTGGCCGAGGGACGGCGGGACGCCGCCCGTGCCGTCTTCGCGGAAGACTTCGAGGTGGCGGACCTGCGCGAGGGCTCGGAGACCGTCAGCCGCCTGTGGGCCGCCTGCACGGACGAGCCCCTGCCGGCCCGCCACGACTTCCGGATGCGCCCGCCGGAGTGAGCCCCGGCCGTTTCGGCCACCCGGCCAGGGGGACGCGGATGAGGTCACGGCAACGCCGAATCCGAGGGGACCCATGCACACCGACCACCGAGCACCCGCCCCCACCGACGCCTTCGACCCCGCCGAAGCCGCCCACCTCGCCGAGCTGGGACAGCAGCTGCGGGTGGACAGCGTGCGCGCCGCCGCGGCCGCCGGGTCCGGCCACCCGACCTCCTCGATGTCGGCCGCCGACCTGATGGCCGTGCTGCTGGCCCGCCACCTGCGCTACGACTTCGCCAACCCCGGCGACCCCGGCAACGACCGCTTCGTGCTGTCCAAGGGCCACGCCTCGCCGCTGCTGTACGCCGCGTACAAGGCCGCCGGAGCCATCGACGACCAGGAACTGCTCACCTTCCGGAAGCAGGGCAGTCGCCTCGAGGGCCACCCCACGCCGCGCCGGCTGCCCTGGGTGGAGACCGCCACCGGCTCGCTGGGCCAGGGTCTGCCCGTGGGCGTGGGCATCGCCCTGTCCGGCAAGCGGCTGGAGAAGGCCCCGTACCGGGTGTGGGTGCTGTGCGGGGACAGCGAACTGGCCGAGGGCTCGGTGTGGGAGGCCGCCGAGCAGGCGTCGTTCGAGCACCTGGACAACCTCACCGCCATCGTCGACGTCAACCGGCTCGGCCAGCGCGGCGAGACCCGCCACGGCCACGACCTGGACGCCTACGCGCGCCGGTTCAAGGCCTTCGGCTGGCACACCGTCGAGGTGGACGGCCACGACGCCGAGGCGATCGAGCGGGCACTGGGCGAGGCCTCCTCGACCGTCGGCCAGCCCGCCGTCGTGCTGGCCCGCACCCTCAAGGGGCGCGGCGTGTCCGCGGCCGAGGACAAGGAAGGACTGCACGGCAAGCCGCTGAAGGACCCCGAGGCGGCGATCGCCGAACTCGGCGGCGAACGCGACCTGCGGGTCGAGGTCGGGGCGCCCCGGGAGGCCCCCGCGCGGCCCGCCCCGCACATTGCCGCGCCCGAGCTGCCGCGCTGGGACAAGGGCGAGGAGGCGGCCACCCGGGACGCCTACGGAGCGGCCCTCGCCGCCCTCGGCACCGCGCGCGGCGACGTCGTCGCCCTGGACGGCGAGGTGAGCGACTCCACCCGGGCCGAGGCCTTCGCCAAGGAGCACCCGGAGCGGTTCTTCGAGTGCTACATCGCCGAGCAGCAGCTCGTCGCCTCCGCCGTGGGACTGGCCGCACGCGGCTGGGTGCCCTTCGCGTCCTCCTTCGCCGCGTTTCTCAGTCGCGCCCACGACTTCGTGCGGATGGCGGCGGTCAGCGACTCCGGCATCAACGTGGTCGGCTCGCACGCCGGCGTGTCCATCGGCCAGGACGGCCCCTCGCAGATGGGGGTGGAGGACCTGGCGATGTTCCGGGCGGTGCACGGCTCCACCGTGCTCTACCCGTGCGACGCCAACCAGACCGCCAAGCTGGTCGCCGCCATGGCGGACCTCACCGGCATCCGCTACCTGCGCACCTCGCGCGGCAAGGGCGCCGTCCTCTACGGCCCCGACGAGGAGTTCCCGGTCGGCGGCAGCAAGGTGCTGCGCTCCTCGGACGAGGACCGGCTCACGCTGGTCGCGGCCGGCGTGACCGTCCACGAGGCGCTGAAGGCCGCGGACGAACTGGCCGGCGAGGGCATCGCCGTACGGGTGGTCGACCTGTACTCGGTGAAGCCCGTGGACCGCGAGACGCTGCGCAGGGCCGCCGCGGAGACCGGCTGCCTGCTCACCGTGGAGGACCACCACGAGGAGGGCGGCATCGGCGACGCGGTCGCCTCCGCGTTCGACGACGGTGCCCCGCCGCCGCGGCTGGTGCGGCTCGGCGTGCGGTCCATGCCCGGCTCCGCGAGCCCCGAGGAGCAGCTGCGCGAGGCGGGCATCGACGCGAGCTCCGTCGCGGCCTCGGCGCGCCTGCTGACGGAGCAGGGCGTCACGGGCTGAGGCCCACCCGCCCCCGTCGGACCGACACGAGGTCGACCCATGTGTGAAGCGGCCCGACGGGGGCTGTCACGGGAAGTCCGCAACGGCGTCCGGTCGGTGTGCATCGGGAGGTTTGCCGTCAGGGTCACCGGTCATCCGCACTCACAGAGGTGGCCATGACGAACAAGCAGGAAACCGAAGACACCGAAAAGGCCGAAGACACCGAAAAGGCCGAGAAGACCGAGAAGAAGGAGCCGGAGCAGCGCCGGCCGCGACCCACGGAAGTGCTCCGTGAGGCGCGGGGTCAGCTCGAGGAGCTGACCGGGATGGCCGCCGAGTCGGTGTCGTCCTTCGAGAGGACCGAGGACGGCTGGTCGTTGCAGGTGGAGGTGCTCGAACTGGAGCGCGTCCCCGACACGATGAGCCTGCTGGGGACCTACCAGGTCGACCTCGATCCGGACGGCATGCTCACCGGCTACAAGCGCATCAGGCGCTACGAACGCGGACGTTCGGACGGCAAGAGCCGCTGACAGCGGCGGCCTTCAGTCCGAGACGTCCGCCCGACTTCCCGTGACAGGGCAGGGGCCCGCATGCCTGGCGGAGCCCTGCCCGGAAACAGTGAGGAGCACTCGTGACGGTTGTACCGGCACAGCAGAGCGGTGGTGGGGGCGGCAGCAGCGGCCTCTACGACGTGCTTGAACTCGTCCTCGACCGGGGCCTCGTCATCGACGCGTTCGTTCGCGTCTCCCTGGTCGGCATCGAAATCCTGAAGATCGACGTACGTGTCGTCGTCGCGAGCGTGGACACGTACCTGCGTTTCGCCGAGGCGTGCAACCGCCTCGACCTCGAGTCCGGACCGCGCAAGAACCCCGGACTGCCCGACCTGGTCGGCGACATGACGGAGAAGGGCGCCCACGGCAAGACCAAGGGCGCGCTCTCGGGAGCCGCCGACAGCATCTCCGACGCCTTCCGGCAGGGCCGCGAGGGAAGCAAGGAACCTGCGTCGTCCCGACGTAAGGAGGACGAGAAGTGAGCACCTACGTCTACGGGATCGCCTCGGCGTCCCACCCTTCGCTGCCCGAGGGCATGGGCGGCGTCGGCGACCCGCCGAACCCGGTGCGGTTGCTGAAGGAGGGCGATCTGGTCGCCGTGGTCGGCGAAGCGCCGGAGGACCTGCGTCCCAAGCGCCGTGACCTCCTGGCCCACCAGACGATCCTCGCCGAGGCCGGCGCGGGCGGCTGCGTGCTGCCGATGCGGTTCGGCAACGTCGCGCCCGACGACGACTCCGTGCTGCGGGTCCTGTCGGAGCGCTCCGGGCACTACGGCGAGCGGCTGCGCGCGCTGGACGGCAAGGCGGAGTACAACGTCAAGGCCAACCACGACGAGGAGGCCGTCCTGCACGTGGTGATGGCCGAGGACGCCGAGGTGCGCTCCCTGGCCGAGGCCAACCGGCAGGCCGGCGGCGGCAGTCACGACGACAAGCTGAAGCTCGGCGAGATGGTCGTCGGCGCCGTCAAGGCCCGTGAGGAGATCGACGCGGCCGCGCTCCAGCAGGCGCTGGAGCCCCAGGCCGCCTCGGTCGCCACCGGCGCCGACTCCTCCGGCTGGATCACCAACCTGTCCTTCCTGGTGGACACCGCGACCGCGGACCGGTTCATCGCCGCGGTCGAGGAGTTCCGCGAGGCGAACCCGCACGTGCAGCTGCGGGTCAACGGGCCGCTTCCGCCCTACAGCTTCGTGGAGCCCGGCCCGGCCGACCACGCGCAGGACGGCGCGGGGCAGACGGCCGGCACGGCTGTGGAGTGACGCCGTGGGACTCCTCTCCGAGGTGCTGCTGCTGCCGTTCGCACCGGTGCGCGGCAGCGCCTGGGTGATCCGCCAGGTGATGCGCGAAGCCGAGCGCATCTACTACGACCCTGCCACTATCCGCGCCGAACTGGCACGTCTGGAGGAGCAGTTGGAATCAGGCGAGATCAGCGACGAGGAGTTCGACCAGCGTGAGGACGAGCTGCTCGAGAGGCTCGAGGCCGCTGCCGGAGTGCAGCAGGGGGGAGGTGGGTTCGGGTGAACGCACACCGCTGGGAGATCGGGCTGGCGGCCACCGCGGGCTACGTGGTGGGACGCACCCGGACGCTGCCGCTCGTGGTGGCCGTCGCCATCGTGCTGGTCGGCCGGGACGAGCCCCGCGCCTACCTGGCTGACCAGGGGCGGCGGCTGCTGATGGAGGGCGTCCGCACCGCCGGCGCCGCGACGGCCTGGTGGGACGACTCGCTCGTCCGCAAGGTGTTCACCCGCTCGTCCCACGACGAGGGTGACTTGCGCGCGGAGCCGGACGGCGAGGACGAGCTCCCCGCCGAGGAGGAGGGCCGGCACGAGATCGAGCCGGCCTGAGCGACCCCACGGGCCGCCGCCCCGCCGCCGTCCGGGACATGTGTCCCGGGCGGGGGAACTGGAGCGGCGGCCCGCGCTCGTGCAGGGTGGGAGTACCGGACCCGCACCGGCGGAACCCGGACCGTCTGCCCGGGCGGAACCCCGACCGCCTGCCCCGGCCCCACGGCGAGAAGGAGAGACCATGAGCGGACTGCGGTATGTCTACGCGGTCTGCCGCCCGTTCGAGGCGGCGCTGCAGGCCCAACTGGCGGGCGTGGCCGGCTCCCCGCCCACCGCGGTGCACCACGAGGGCCTGGTCGCCGTGGTGAGCACGGTGCCCGCCGCGGAGTTCGCCGAGGAACCGCTGCGGGGCCGTCTGGAGGACCCGTCGTGGCTGACCGTCACGGCCAGGGCGCACGAGCAGGTGATCGACGCCCTCACCACCGTCACCACCCCGCTGCCCCTGCGGTTCGCCACCGTGCTGCCGGACGACAGCGCCGTGCGGGTCCTGCTGGAGACCCACGCCACCGAGATCCGCGCCGTGCTCGACCGGCTCGCGGGGCGGGTCGAGTGGAGCGTCCGCGTCTACGCCGGGGTGGAGCGGGAGGCCGAGCAGGCCGGGCACTTCGCCGCCCGCCTGCACGAGGAGCTGCGCGCCGCCGCCGAGGACACCCGGCTGCGCCCGACCCGCATCCTGAAGGTCACCGAGGCCGAGGAGAGCGCCTGGGGGCGCAACCTCCTCGACGCCGCCTACCTGGTGCCGCGCCGGCAGTCCGGTGGCTTCGTCGAAATGGTCGACAAGGCCCGCGAGAGTCTGCCCGAGGGCGGGGTGAAGGTCCACCTGACCGGCCCGTGGGCCCCGTACTCCTTCTGCTCCCTCGGCGGAGGCCAGTGACCGGGGCGGATCAGCCCCTGCGAAGTGCGGATCAGCCCCTGCCGAGTGGGGATCAGCCCGCCACGCGGCACAGGATCTCGCCGTGCGGCACCGTGAAGCGTCCCTCCGGCAGGCCGCCCCACTCTAGCCACGCCTCGCCGATCTCCGCGAGGTCGTCCGCGCCGGCCAGGCCCAGCTCCCGCACCCGGTCCGCGTAGACGGGCGCCAGCGTGCGCTCGGCCCACATCGTCCCCCACCAGGCGCGCTCCTCGGCGCTCGTGTACACCCACTCCGACGAGGTCACGGCGACCTCCTCGAAGCCCCCCGCCTCCGCGGCCCAGCCGGCCAGGAAACGCCCCGCGTCCGGCTCGCCGCCGTTGGCGCGCGCCGTGCGCCGGAAGAGCTCCTGCCAGCGGTCCAGACCGGGTGAGACCGGCGCCCAGCTCATCGCGCCGTAGTCCGAGTCGCGCGCCGCCACCACCCCGCCGGGCCGGGTCACCCGCCGCATCTCCCGCAGTGCCGTCACCGGATCCCCGACGTGCTGGAGCACCTGATGGGCGTGCACCACGTCGAACTCGCCGTCCCGGTAGGGAAGCGCGTGCACGTCGCCCACCGCGAACTCCAGGTTCGCCACCCCCCGCCGCGCCGCCTCGGCGCGCGCGGCCTCCAGCACCCCCTCCGCGTGCTCCAGGCCGACGACCCGGCCGCCGGGGACCAGCTCCGCCAGGTCGGCGGTGATGGTGCCGGGACCGCAGCCGACGTCCAGCACCCGCAGGCCCGGACCGAGCGAACCCAGCAGGTACGCGGCCGAGTTGGCGGCCGTCCGCCAGCGGTGTGAGCGGAGCACCGCCTCGCCGTGCCCGTGCGTGTACACCGCGGTCTCCTGTGCCCTGCCCATGCCGTGCCCCCTTCGGTGACGTACTGCCGACGGGTGCCACGCTAAGCCCTCCGCCCGCATCATGAGATACCCGTCTCATGATGCGGGCGGAGGGTGGGCGGCCGGCGGTCCTCGCGCGGGTCAGGGCATCGGGCGGTACACCGTCAGCACGCGCGGCAGCTTCCGCAACGTCACCTCGCCCTCCACGCGCGTGACTTCGCCGTCGTACGCCAGCAGGGTGCCGGGCGAGACCCGCTCGATGTGCAGGTGCGGCACCTGGACGGCGGCGTGCGCGGGGGAGCGGGTCAGCGGACCCGCCAGCGCCGCGGACAGCAGCCGCAGCGCCGGACGACGGCCCCCGTGCACCACCCGGACGTCGAGCTGCCCGTCGGCGAGGTCCAGCCGCCGGCCCGACATCACGCCCATCCGGTGATAGGTGCCGTTGCCCGCGAACAGCAGCCACAGCGGGTGCGTCCGGCCCTGGATTCGGGCCTCCAGCGGGTGCCGGTCGGCCCGCAGCACCCGCACCGCCGCCAGCACACCGGCCGGCCAGCCGCCGATCCGCGGCGCCCAGTGCTCCCGCTCCCGCACCAGCTCGGGGTAGATGCCCAGGCTGCAGGTGTTGAGGAAGATGCCCCGCCGCTGCTCGGTGGAGAACATGCCCACGTCCACCTGGACGGCGTCGCCGCGCTCCAGCGCACGGGCCAGCCCCCGCACGTCCTCCACGCCGAGGTCGTAGGCGAAGTGGTTGAGCGTTCCGCCCGGCAGCACGGCCAGCGGCAGGTCGTGGCGCAGCGCGATCCGGGCCGCCGCGTTGACGGTGCCGTCCCCGCCGCAGACGCCCAGCACCCGGGCCAGCGAGGCGGCGCGCTCCAGCTCGTCCTCCAGCGCCTGCGGCTCGCACTCGACGATCTTGGCCAGCGGGAGCGCGGCGCGGATGGCCTGCGCCCGCTCGGAGCTGCCGGAAGCGCTGTTGACCACCATGATCAGCCCCGCCCCGTGGGTGAGCGAGGGAGCGGCCGCCCGCGGCCGGGCCGGCAGCTTGCCCTGGTCACGGGTGGGCACCAGCGCCCGCGCCGCGCACGCGGCGCCCACGCCCAGGGCGGCCCCGGCCAGCACGTCGCCGGGGTAGTGCACGCCGGTGTACACCCTGGACAGGGCCACCGCCCCCGCCAGCGGGGCCACCGCGGCGCCCCAGCCCAGGGACTCCATCGCCACCCCCGTCGCGAAGGCCGCGGCCGAGGCCGAGTGGCCGGAGGGGAACGACGTGGTGTGCGGCTGCTTGTCCAGCCTCCGCACCAGCGGCACCACGTCCAGCACCGGCCGGGCACGGCGCACCGACCACTTGCCGACCGTGTTGATGGTGGCCGACGCCAGCGCCAGCGACCCGACGCCGCGCAGCGCGGCCCGCCGCGCCCGTGGCGTGCGGGAGGCGGCGATCGCGCCCGCCACCGCGAACCAGAGCACACCGTGGTTGGCCGCCCGGCTCAGCTTCGGCAGCAGCACCCCGGCCCCCGGCCAGTGCTGCCTCGCCACCGCCTCGAACACACCGCGATCCGCGTCCAGCATGCGTTGCAGCACCCCCCTGGCCGTTCCACACGATCCCCGGGCGCCGCCCGCGCCCCCGCCACCACCGAAGTAACGCGTCATTCCCGACGAGTACCCGCCCAAGGAGGCTTCCCGTCGCAGACACACCGCACGCGCCCCGAACCGCGGGTGACCGGACGCGCGCAGGTGCACGAACCGCCACGAAAGGGAACCCGGCAGCACGCGCGCCCCTCGTCGCCGAGCGGAAGGAGAGGGACCGGATGCGTCTGCTGCTCATCCGCCACGGGCAGATCCCGTCCAACGCGCACAACGTGCTGGACACACGCGTGCCCGGCCCCGCACTGACGGAGCTGGGGGAGCGGCAGGCCCGGGCCCTCCCGGACGCCCTGCACGGCGAGGACATCGGCGCCCTGTTCACCTCCACCCTGCTGCGCACCCAGCAGACCGTCCGCCCGCTCGCCCGCGAGCTCGGTCTGGAGGTGCGGGTGCGGGACGGCCTCCGTGAGGTCACCGCCGGGGAGCTGGAGGGCGAGCCGGGGCACGGAGAGCGCGGGCTGCGGTACATGGAGATCGCCTTCTCCTGGGCGGCCGGCCAGGTCGGGCGGCGGATGCCGGGCGGCGAGAACGGCGTGGAGATGCTCGGCCGCTACGACGCCGTCGTCGAGGAGGCCGCGGCCCTCGGCGCCGGAACCGTGGCCCTCGTCAGCCACGGCGCGGCCATCCGCACCTGGACCGCCGCCCGCGCCGCCAACGTCGACGTGGAGTTCGCCGCGTCCCACCCGCTGGAGAACACCGGCGTGGTCGTCCTGGAGGGCTCCCCCGAGGACGGCTGGAAGGCCCTGTCCTGGGCCGGGGCCGTGGTCTCCACCCCCGGCCCGGACTCCGGCAGCGGCCCCACGGGCAGCCCCGTGGAATGACGCCGCCGTGGGGAACGCCGCCGTCGCACGGAGTGACGCGTGATAACGGTTTGCCCTGGTCGCGGGGGGACCCGGACAATGCCTCCCCATGGGATACCTGGAAGCCGCGCACCTCGAGTACTACCTGCCCGACGGCCGAGCCCTGCTCGGCGACGTCTCCTTCCGGGTGGGCGAGGGTGCGGTCGTCGCGCTGGTCGGCCCCAACGGCGCGGGCAAGACCACGCTGCTGAAACTGATCTCCGGCGAGCTCAAGCCGCACGGCGGCACCGTCACCGTGCAGGGCGGACTCGGCGTGATGCGCCAGTTCGTCGGCTCGGTACGCGACGAGACCACCGTCCGCGACCTGCTGGTCTCCGTCTCCACGCCGCGGATCAAGGCCGCCGCCGACGCGGTGGACGCGGCGGAGCTCGCGATGATGACGCAGGACGACGAGGCCGCGCAGATGCGCTACGCGCAGGCCCTGGCCGACTGGGGCGAGGCCGGCGGCTACGAGGCCGAGACGCTCTGGGACATCTGCACCACCGCCGCGCTCGGCGTTCCCTACGACAAGGCCCAGTGGCGGCAGGTGCGGACCCTCTCCGGCGGCGAGCAGAAGCGCCTGGTCCTGGAGGCGCTGCTGCGCGGCACCGACGAGGTGCTGCTGCTCGACGAGCCGGACAACTACCTCGACGTGCCGGGCAAGCGGTGGCTCGAGGAGCGCCTGGGCGAAACCCGCAAGACGGTGCTGTTCGTCTCCCACGACCGGGAGCTGCTCTCCCGCGCCGCGCAGAAGATCGTCAGCGTGGAGCCCGGCCCCGCCGGGGCGGACGCCTGGGTGCACGGCGGCGGCTTCGCCACGTACCACGAGGCGCGCCGCGAGCGGTTCGCCCGCTTCGAGGAGTTGCGGCGGCGCTGGGACGAGAAGCACGCACAGCTGAAGAAGCTGGTGATCAACCTGCGGCAGGCGGCGGCGGTCAGCCACGAGATGGCCTCCCGCTACGCCGCCGCGCAGACCCGGCTGCGCAAGTTCGAGGAGGCGGGTCCGCCGCCGGAGCCGCCGCGCGAGCAGGAGATCACCATGCGGCTCAAGGGCGGCCGGACCGGCGTGCGGGCGCTGACCTGCGAGTCGCTGGAACTCACCGGGCTGATGAAGCCGTTCGACCTGGAGGTCTTCTACGGCGAACGGGTCGCCGTCCTCGGCTCCAACGGCTCCGGCAAGTCGCACTTCCTGCGGCTGCTCGCCGGGGAGGACGTCGCGCACACCGGCGCCTGGAAGCTGGGGGCGCGGGTGGTGCCCGGCCACTTCGCCCAGACGCACGCCCATCCCGAGCTGCTGGGGCGCACCCTGCTCGACATCCTGTGGACCGAGCACGCGCAGGACCGCGGGGCGGCGATGTCCCGGCTGCGGCGCTACGAGCTCACCAAGCAGGCCGAGCAGAACTTCGACCGGCTCTCCGGCGGGCAGCAGGCCCGGTTCCAGATCCTGCTGCTGGAACTGCAGGGCGTCACCGCGCTGCTGCTCGACGAGCCGACCGACAACCTCGACCTGGAGTCGGCGGAAGCGCTCCAGGAAGGGCTGGAGGCGTTCGACGGCACGGTCCTCGCGGTGACCCACGACCGGTGGTTCGCACGGTCCTTCGACCGGTTCCTCGTCTTCGGCAGCGACGGCAACGTCCGGGAGACCCCGACCGCCGTCTGGGACGAACGCCGCGTGGAACGCCCCCGCTGACCAGGGGCGCGCAGTGACGCCGGCGGCTGCGGATGGTACCGTAGCCGCCGGTGCGACGACCGGTTCGCCCGTGGAGATCCCAGGAGGTGTGTTGATGACTGTCGTGGAGACGCCTGCCGTGTGCGGCGCCCGGACCATCCACACTTCCCGGGCCTCGTCCTGACCCTCGCCTGCCTCCCTCCTCCGTAGGAGCGATCCGGCACGCCTGTCGTCCGGCGAGGCCCCTGTTCAAGGGTCTCCACGTTGTCCCATCACCCCGATCCACACTCCTTCGCGCACTCTTCCTCCGCGCACTCTGCTTCCGAACGCGTCCTGACGCCGGCCGACTACGGCTGGGACACCGGACGTGAGCGCGCCTTCGCCCCCTCGCGGGCCGACGGACTGGTCCCCTGCCGCGTCGTGCGGGCCGAACGCGGCCGGTGCGACGTCGTCGGCGAGACCGGCCCCGTCCGCGTGCCGGCGCCCTTCCGGGGCGCCGGCGACCCGCTGACGCCCTGCACCGGCGACTGGGTGGCCGTCCGGCCCGCCGGCGCGGCCACCTCCGCCACGGTGGTGGAGGTCCTGGAGCGCCGGACCGCCGTGGTCCGCGCCACCACCTCACGCACCTCGCAGGCCCAGGTACTGGCCGCGAACGTCGACACCGTCGCGGTGGCCGTCTCCCTCGCCGACCCGCTCCGGCTCGGGCGGATCGAGCGGATGCTCGCGCTGGCCTGGGAGAGCGGCGCCACCCCCGTCGTCGTGCTCACCAAGGCCGACCGGTGCGAGGACCCGGCCCGGGCCGCCGCCGAGGTGGCCACCGCCGCCCCGGGCGCCGAGGTGCTGGTCACCAGCGCCGCCACCGGCGAGGGCCTGGACGTCCTCACCGCCGTCCTGTCGGGCACGGTCGTCCTGCTCGGCCCCTCGGGCGCGGGCAAGTCCACCCTGGGCAACCGCCTCCTCGGCCAGGACCTCCTGGCCACCGGCGCGGTGCGCGACAGCGACGGCAAGGGCCGGCACACCACCGCGTGGCGTGAGCTGCTGCCGTTGCCCCACGGCGGCGTCCTCATCGACACCCCGGGCCTGCGGGGCGTCGGCCTGCACGACGCCGGCGACGGGCTGGAGCAGACCTTCGCCGACATCGCCGAGCTGGCCGAGGACTGCCGGTTCGCGGACTGCGCCCACGCCACCGAGCCGGGTTGCGCGGTGCTCGCCGCCGTCGAAGGCGGCCACCTCACCCGGCGTCGTCTCGACAGCTACCACCGGCTGCAGCGCGAGAACGCCCACGCCGCCGCCCGCACCGACGCGAGGCTGCGCGCCGAGCTGGAGCGGCCGATGAAGCAGATCACGCGCCAGGTGCGCGCCCTCAAGCGTTCCTCCCACTTCAAGGCATGACGGAAAGGACTCTGGTCATGGACCTTCCCCGCATCTTCACCGTCCGCGAGAGCGGACACCGCATCCACAACCCGCTGACCGCCGGCAAGCTCGCCGCTCTCGGCGCCTCGCTCCGCCTCGCCCCCGGGACACGGGTGCTCGACCTGGCCAGCGGCTCGGGCGAGATGCTGTGCACCTGGGCGCGTGACCTGGGCGTCACCGGCACCGGCGTGGACATCAGCACCCTCTTCACCGCGCAGGCCCGGGCCCGCGCCGCCGAACTCGGCGTCGCCGACCGGGTCGCGTTCGTCCACGGCGACGCCGCCGGTCACGTCGCGGACGAGCCCGTCGATCTGGCGGCCTGCGTCGGCGCCACCTGGATCGGTGACGGTGTCGCGGGCACCATCGCGCTGCTCGACCGCAGCCTCCGCCCCGGAGGACTGATGCTGATCGGCGAACCGTTCTGGCTGCGCACCCCTCCGGACGAGGAGACCGCCCGGGCCTGCCAGGCCGGCTCCGTCGCCGACTTCCTGCTCCTGCCGGAGCTGATCGAGCGGTTCCAGGAGCTCGGGTACGACGTCGTGGAGATGACGCTCGCCGACCAGGACAGCTGGGACCGCTACGTCGCGGCCCAGTGGCTCTCCATGCGCCGCTGGCTGGACGCGCACCCTGACGACGAACTCGCCCCCGAGGTGCGCGAGCAGCTCAGCTCGGAGCCCGCCCAGTACGCGCGCCACGGACGCGAGTACCTCGGCTGGGGCGTCTTCGCCCTCATGAAGCGCTGACGCTCCCGCCCCGTGCGGGGCCCGGACGGCGTACCGTCCGGGCCCCGCACGGGGCACGTCATCGCGGGCAGGTCAGCTCCAGCGCAGGAGGGCGCCCAGGCCGCCGATGGGGAGGACGGGGGAGTCGTCCTCGAGGGCGGGCTCCACCGAGACGGCCGGCGTCCCCGCGGCGACCGCGGAACGCAGCAGCGCGTCGTCCGCCCTCGCCGCCCACGCGTGCTGTTCGCCGAGGATCCGCAGGTCCGAGCGCCGCACCGCGAGCTGGTCCGGCTCCTCGCCGATCCAGATCTGGCGGTGCCCGTCCGGCCCGTCGGGATGGACCAGCAACTCGTCGATCCGGTGCTCCCTCGCCGCCTCCACCAGCGCGGGCACCCCC
Source organism: Streptomyces sp. NPDC056600 (assembly GCF_042792855.1). Classification (NCBI taxonomy): domain Bacteria; kingdom Bacillati; phylum Actinomycetota; class Actinomycetes; order Kitasatosporales; family Streptomycetaceae; genus Streptomyces; species Streptomyces sp. NPDC056600. The sequence goes on along the minus strand of NZ_JBHTVQ010000002.1, from coordinate 37,827 downwards.
TCGACCGCTCCCGCGCCGCCCTGCGGGTCGCGGCCCCGCGCCGCGAGGAACCGCCCGAGGTCCGCCTCCGCCCGCTGCCGCTCGTGGGTGGCGCGCAGGTCCTCCACCTCGCCGTCCAGCAGGCGGCTGCCCGCCCCGTGCGAGGCCTCCACCGTGCACTCCCGCACCGCCTGCGGCAGCGCGTCGCGCACCGTGCGCCGGTCGCGGTCCTCGCCGACCAGGATCAGCAGGTCCGCCCGCATCTCCTCCAGGCAGGCCGCCGCCTCCCGCGCGACCTCCGCCGCGTTGCGCTCCCAGGTGTTCTCCACCGCCAGCTGGAAGTGCCGCTCCGACCAGTCGGACGAGGAGGTGCGGTGCAGCGGCCACTGGCTGCCGACCACCTCCCCGGCGTGCGAGGAGCCGAGCGCGCTGCGCAGCTCCAGATCGGCGCCGCGACGGCTCACGTACACGACCAGGCAGGTGGGGTCCTCGCCCAGCAGGTTCAGCAGCGGCGAGACGTGCGGCAGCGGCGCCCACACCGCGGTGGTCTCCCGCAGCGGCGGCCGGGCCAGCGACGGGTCCAGGACCACCTCGCCGTCATGGGCGAAGATCGCCCGGCCGTGCGGTTCGCCGGAGTGCTGGAGTCCGTCGACCGCCGCCCGCACCGCCTCGCAGGTCGCCTCGTCCGCACCCTGCGAGGCCAGCTCACGGGCGACCGCCTGGGCGGTCAGGTGCCTCTCGTGCGGCGTGTCCTGGGTGTGGCGCGAGGTGTCCACGTAGACCGAGGCATACGGGCCCCGGCGCTCGTACAAGGGCTGAAGAAAAGCGAGATCCATGGTTCCGCGTCCGATGTCGGTGGCGATGTCGGTCGGGTGGTTGTCCTCCTTCGTGCGTCGGATCCGTGTCACAGGCGGGTACCCGTGGCCCCATGAAGGAACACGAGGAACGGGGTGCCGCCATGGCAGGAGTCGAACCTGACCGGCTGGACGACCAGCAGCTGATGAAGGAACTCGAGACGATCCACCGCACACGTCACGACACCCTGCTGCACGGGTCCAGCGACGCACTGCGCACCCACAACGAGCGGATGGCGCAGCTCGAGGGCGAGTACCTGCGCCGCCACCCGCGCCGCCCGGTCTCCGCGGGACGCACCCGGGAGGGCGCCCGGGAACGCGACCCCGAGCAGGCCGCCCGCGACTGAACTCGGGCCCCCGCGACGGGGGACCTCCCGCCGCCCGCCCCCGGGGATCCGCCGGTGGGGGCGCGGTGAAGGGGCCGGCCCACCAGGGCCGGCCCCTTCACCGTGTTCACCGTGCCGCCGCCCGCGGGCTCGCCGCGGGCGGGGCCTCAGCCCCGGTTCTCCGCGGCCTTGGCGAACTCCCGCAGCAGGGCCTCGTCGAAGGCGTCGAGGTCGTCCGGCTTGCGGCTGGTGACCAGGACGTTCGGGCCGTTGGTGTCGACCTTGACCTCCTCGTCCACCCAGGTGCCGCCGGCGTTGGCGATGTCGGTCCGCAGGCTCGGCCAGGAGGCGAGCTCCCGGCCGGAGACCACACCGGCCTCCACCAGCGTCCACGGGGCGTGACAGATCGCCGCGACCGGGACGCCGCGGTCGAAGAAGTCCTTCACCAGCTCGACGGCCTTCTCGTCCATCCGCAGGGCGTCGGGGTTGGCGACGCCGCCGGGAAGCACCAGGCCGTCGAATTCGTCGGCCGAGACCTCGTCCACGGTCCGGTCGACGGAGAAGGTGTCCGCCTTGTCCAGGTGGTTGAAGCCCTGGACCTCGCCGGACTGCGTGGACACGAGGACCGCCTCGTGTCCGGCGCCGGTCACGGCCTGCCAGGGCTTCGTCAGCTCGACCTGCTCGACGCCTTCGGGGGCGGTCAGAAACGCGATGCGCATGGTCCGTTCCTCATCCTCTCTCTCGTTACTCCGGACGGGTGATCGCCTCGGCGAGTTGCTGGACGTTGGAGTAGCGGTCCTTGTGCGGCAGGTGCTCCAGGGGCTCCACCAGGGCGTCCGGGGCATGGTTGCGGCGCAGGGTGCGCGCCAGCTGCTGGGGGCCGGCCGGGAAGGCCGTGCGGCCCAGGATCCGGGCGAGCTCCAGCCGGACGGTGGCCAGTGGGGCCTCCCGCACCTCGGCTGTGCCGCCCGCCACCGCCGGGTCGTCGTCGGCGACCGGCTCGGGGTCGTGCCATTCCTCCGTACGGGTGGGGTGTCCGGACTGCAGCAGACCCCGCAGCTCGTGCTTCATCTCGTCGTCCCGGTGAACGCTCAACCGGTCGCTGCCACGCTGCATGGCTCCCTCCACATCTTCGGGTGGCCCCCGCGTACCCGAAGAGGCGGAGGCGACACACCGACGGTCCGGGCCGGAGCGGGGCGAATCCCGTCGGCGCGCGGGAGTCCGAAATGTCCGGCAGGCTGAAGGTGACCCGGGGCGCTCCGGCGCCCCCGTTCACCCCTGGGAGGACGGACCCATGGTGGTGCTCGTAGTGATCATTCCGGTCCTGATGCTCTGCATGATGCTGGCGATGGACTGGTACGAGGACTTTGTCTTCCCCCGACCTGAGGGGGAGACGGCCTCGGAAGAGGGGGATGTCGCACTGCCTGCCACGACACCCCTGCCGGTTCCTCTGGCGCTCCCCGCGCCGCCGGCGGTACGGCCCGCCCTGCCGGGCGGTACGCCCGGTACGGGCGGTCAGCCGGGACGGACGTCCTGAGACGTCGTCCGGGCCAGGCGTCACAGAGGGGGAGGCGGGCCACGAAAGGGGCCCCGGCCTCCCCCGTTCGGCGGCGGGAGTCACGCGGATGGCGCCGCGCGGCGCGCGGTGGGCCGGGGACCGGGCTGGGATGGACGCACCCGTTGTCGTCCGGCTGAAGGAGCCCCGCCCCATGCGCCGCACTCTCCGTGTCCTGTCCGCCGCCGCCCTCGCCGGCGCGGCCGTGACGGTCGCCGCGCCCACCGCCTTCGCGGAACCGGCATCCTGCGAGGCGGGCACGGCCGGCGCGCGCGCCGAGGCCGTGGCGGGCATCGCCACCTCGCAGCAGCGCGCCCCGCAGCCGGGCGCCGCCGACGCCTGCCCCGGGCAGGACGGCTCCCGCGGTCTGCGCGGGGCGGCGGCCGCGGCCCCCTGCGAGGAGGGCGCGGACCCGGCCGCCTGCGCGGTGCCGGAGGACGCCGTCCTTCAGGACACCGGCCTCGAGGAGCCCGGGACGGACGAGGCGGTGGGCGGCGCGGCGGACGACCTGGCGGCGGCGGAGGCGGAGCCCCTTCCGGGTGACGAGGCCGGGGGCGGCGCGGCGGCCGACGCGCCGGGCGACCCGGCGCTGGGTTCCACCACCGGGATCGAGATCGAGCCGGTCGAGCCCGAACTCCTCCACGAGCCGGGCGGCGGCCCCGGCGGTTCCGGCGGTGGCCCTGGTGGCGGCCAGGGCGGTGGCCCCGGCGGCGGCTCCGGGGGACCCGGCGGTGCGGGCGGCGCCGGCGGCGGCCGGGGCGAGGAACCCGGGCACCGTCCTGGTGGCCCCGGCGAGCAGGGCGGCAAGGAGGGCCACGGCGGCAAGGAGGGCCACCACCGCACCGCCCCGCCGGTGCACCGGGGCGTGGAGGCCGGCGCGGGCGGCGCCTTCACCGACTCGGTGCCGCTCCAGGTGGCCGGCGGCCTGCTGATCGCCGGAGCCGCGGTCGCCGCCGGGCACCGCGTCCGGCAGCGTTTCGCCCCCTCCCGCGGCGGCCGTATGCGCTGATCGCCGCGCGGCGGGTCATGTCCCGCCCGTCACGGGGTACTCGTGGCCATCGGACACGGCATCCGGTGCGGAAGGACCGCGACGGCGGATGCCGGTGACCGCGCGGAGGTGCGGATGGCGCGGACGGAACGGGACGGGGCCCAGCCGGCCGTCGGACACGGCCCGGTGCGGTTCGGGCCGCGCATGCCGGACGACGGCCTGCCGGTGCTCCCGGAACTCACCGCGGTGCTCACCGCCGCCGCCCAGCGGGCCGAGGACGAACCGCCCGGCGGCGGGCCGGCCCTGCTCGAGGCGGCGGCCGGCTACTGGGCCCGGCGTGGCCTGCCGGCCGGGCCCGACCGCGTCGCGGCCGCCCCCGGCGCGCCGGCGCTGCTGCTCGCGCTGACCGCCACGCTCGGCGGCGACGTCCTGGTGCCGCGCCCGTGCGCCGCCTGGTGGGCGCCCTACGCGCGCCTGCTGGGCCGTCCCGTCTTCCACGTCCCCACGCCGCCCGAGTCGGGCGGCGTGCCCGACGCCTACGCCCTGCTGGAGACCGTGCGGCGGGTGCGCGCGGAGGGCGGGGACCCGCGCCAGCTGGTGCTCTCGCCCGCCGACGAGCCGACCGGCGTGGTCGCCACCCCCGACTTCCTGCACGAGACCGTCGAGGCCGCCGAGGCCGAGGGGCTCTTCGTGATCAGCGACGAGACCTGGCGCGACACGGTCCACGATCCGCACGGCACCGTGCTGCTCAGTCCCGCCGAGATGCTGCCGGGCCGGGTCGCGGTCGTCTCCGACCTGCGCGGCGGGCTCCTCCCGGCGGGCTGGCCCGCCGCGATCGCCCGCTTCCCGACCGGACCCGGCGACGGCGGCGCGCTGCGCGCCCGGGTGCTCGACGTGCTCACCGCGCTGGGCGCCCAGATCCCCAGGCCCCTCGCCGTCGCCGCCGCCTACGCGCTGAGCGAGCCCGACGAGGTCGTCGCCCGCCGCACCGCCTCGGTCCGCCTGCACGCCCGGCTGGCCGCCGCGGTCCACGAACTGGTCGTCTCCGTCGGCGGGCTGACCCTGCCACCGCAGGCCGGGCGGTGCGTCTACGCGGACCTGTCGCCGCTGGCCGACTCGCTCGCCACCCACGGCGTGAGCGACGCGCAGGAGCTGGAGGAACGGCTCGACGCGCACTACGGCGTCCCCGCGAGCGGAGGTCACCGCTTCGGCGACGACCTGGCCGCCCCGCGGGTCCGGCTGTCCACCGGGGACCTGCTCGGCGGCGACGCCACCGAACGCGCCGCCTGCCTGACCGCTCCCGACCCGCTGGAACTGCACCGGGTGAGGGGAGCGCTGACCCGATGGCGAACGGCCTTCGACGGCCTCGGCACACCGGCCGAGCGAGGGGAGAGCGTGCGATGACCCAACCGCGCTACAGGTCACAGCAGTTGCCCGGCCCCGACCACCGGACCGACCCGGACCACCGGACCGACCCCGACCACCGGGGCGGTGCCGGTCGCCGGTCCGGGGAGGATCCCGGACCGGGGAGAGGACAGGAGGGGAGCCCGGGGCGGCTGCGCACCGCCGCGCCGCCGCCCCGGACCCGCACGCCCTCGCCCGACGGCATCACGGCGCCCGGCCAGGGCCGCCGCTGGCCCAAGTCGTTCGAGGACCGGCTGACCGCCCCGCTGCCCGGGCTGCGCTCCTTCGCGCGGTTCGCCCGCGAGGGCGCGGTGCGGCCCAGCCGCGAAGGGCTGGCGGACATCCCCCGCATCCCCTGCCGCCCCGAGCCGCTGCCCCGGGTCGACGCGCGTCAGGTGGCCGTCAGCTGGGCGGGACACGCCAGCTGGGTGATGCGCATCGGCGGCCTGACCGTGCTCGCCGACCCGGTCTGGTCCCGCCGGATCCTCGGCACGCCCGCCCGCGTCACGCCGGTCGGCGTGCCCTGGGACGCGCTGCCCCCGGTGGACGCCGTGGTGATCAGCCACAACCACTACGACCACCTCGACCTGCCGACCCTGCGCCGGCTGCCGTCCGACACCCCGATGTTCGTGCCCGGAGGGCTGGGCCGGTGGTTCACCCGCAAGGGCTTCCGGCGGGTGGTGGAGCTCGACTGGTGGGAGTCGGCCCGGCTGGGCGGCGTACGGCTGGACTTCGTGCCGTCGCACCATTGGTCCAAGCGCACCCTCACCGACACCTGCCGCACCCTGTGGGGCGGCTGGATGCTCACCGCGGGCCCCGACGACGGCACCGGCCCGGGCGCCGGCGAGGTGGGGGAGCGGCGGCGCGTGTACTTCGCCGGCGACACCGGCTACGGGCACTGGTTCCGGCGGATCGGGGAGCGCTACCCCGGCATCGACCTGGCGCTGATGCCCATCGGCGCCTACGAACCCCGGTGGTGGCTGCGCGACGTGCACTGCGACCCGGAGGAGGCGGTCCGCGCCACCCTCGACCTCGGGGCCCGGCGGATGGCCCCGATGCACTGGGGCACCTTCCTGCTCTCCTCCGAGCCGGTCATGGAACCCCTCCACCGGGTCCGCGCGGCCTGGGCCGCGGCCGGCCGCGACCGCGAGGACCTGTGGGACCTGCCGATCGGCGGATCACGGGTCCTCGGCGACTGACCGCGACGGCCACGTACACGCGAAGGGGGCCACGTACGCGCGAAGGGGGGCGTCGGCGACGGGGCCCCCCTTCTCTAGCGGTCCTTGTAGTGGCTCCAGGCGGCCGGGGCCGCGCTGATCGCCACGGTCAGGAGCACGGCCGCGACCACGCCCTTCCACGGCTCGTCGAAGAGCGACCCGCCGAGCACCCCGATGACCTGGTACGTCGCCGCCCACACCACACAGGCCGGCGCGTTGCCGCGCACGAAGCGGGCCAGCGGCCAGTGGGACACCAGACAGGCCAGCATCACCGGCAGCCGCCCCCCGGGGATCAGCCGGGACAGCACCAGGACCGGCACCGCGTGACGGCGCAGCCGGTCCTGGGCCTGCTCCATCCGTTCCTGCGGCGCCCGGTCGCGGATGCGCTCCAGCCAGCGGGTGCCGCCCCGGGAGTCCATGCCGCGCCGGCCCAGCGAGTACAGGGCCATGTCTCCGAGGAACGCGGCCGCCGAGGCCACCAGCAGCTCCACCCCCAGCGACACCCCTGGCGCGCCGTGGTGGAACGCCACCACGGCGCCCGAGCTGACCAGTGCCCCCGTCGGGATCACCGGCACCAGCGCGCCGGCCAGCACCAGCAGGAACAGCATCGGATATCCGACCGCGCCGTCCGGCGTCATCCGGCGTCCCCGAACCGCGTCGACTCGCCGTGGCCCAGCAGACGCACGTCGACCTCCGGCGCGCTGCGCGCCGCGAGACGGGCGAACTCGTCACCCGGCGCGTGGAACTCGTACGGCCGCACGGCGTCCAGGCCCACCGGCCAGAACGTCCCGTAGTGCACCGGCACCGCGCAGCTCGGGCCCAGCGTCCGCAGCACCTCGGCCGCCCGGGCCGCGTTGAGATGGCCCTCGCCGAGGAACGGACCCCAGCCGCCCACCGGCAGCAGCGCCAGATCGACCGGACCCACCTCCTCGGCCATGGTCTCGAACAGGCCGGTGTCCCCGGCGAAGTAGGTGCGCTGCTCGCCCTCCACCACGAAGCCCAGCGCGGGGGAGCGCTGCGGGCCGACCGGCAGCCGCCGCCCGTCGTGCAGCGCGGTCACCGCCCGCACGGTCAGGTCGGCGATCCGCACCCGCTCGCCCGGCGCCATCTCCCGCACGTCCAGCTCACGCGACCTGGCCAGCCGGGCCAGCGCCGGCACCGCCCGCCCGGTCCCGTGCGGGACCAGCAGCACGGTGCCCGGGTCCAGCCGGGCCAGCGACGGAAGGTGCAGATGGTCGGCGTGCAGGTGCGAGACCAGCGCCACCTGCGCACGCCAGGCGTCCGGGGGCGGCGGGGCGCCGCGCCGGCGGCGCAGGTGCGCCAGACGACGCGTGAACAGGGGGTCGGTCAGGACGCGCACACCGGAGTCCCGCAGCGTGCAGGTGGCGTGTCCCCACCAGGTGATCTCCGCGGGCACCTCGATGCCCTCCTTTCCGCGACTTGCCGACGAGCCTACGGGTAACGGCACGGTGGGCGGGGGCAGGCCGGTCGGGCTGCCCGTACCTGCCGTCTGCCCGGTATGGCAGGGTTGAACGGTCTCCTGGCCGGACAGGTGGATCACACGTGGAGAACGCGAGGTGCGAGTGAAGGACCGCTGGCGGCGGGGCGCGGGACAGCTGGGGCGGAGCGTCGCCGTGTGGGTGGTCTCCACGCTCACCATGCTCGTCCTGGCCGGGCTGCTGCCCGACTTCCGTCTCGAGGCGTCCGACGGGACCAGCGCGACCCGACTCGGCGTCACCGCGGCCCTCGGGGCCGGCGTCTTCGGCCTGCTGTCCGCGCTGGTCTGGCCGCTGCTGGTGCGGCTGCTGCTTCTGGTGCCCGCGCTGGTGCTGGGGCTGCTGGTGTTCTTCCTCAACGGCGGTCTGCTCCTGCTCGCCCTGTGGCTCAACCCCGTGCAGCGCGGGGAGGCCGGGCCGGAGACCGCGGTGGTGGTCGCCGCGGTGATGTCCGCGGTGGCCTCGGCCACCGGCGGCGCCCTCGCCGTCCGCGACGACGACGCCTACCGCCGCCGCCTCTACCGGCTGTCCGACCGCCGCAACCGACGCGAGGCGCGCGCCGCGATCGAGGGCCCGGTCACCCCCGGCATCGTCTTCGTCCAGCTCGACGGCGTCGGCCACGACGTGCTGATGGACGCCGTCGAGCGGGGACTGATGCCCACCGTGGCCCGCCGGCTGGGCAAGGACCCCGCGGCGCACGCGCCCACGCACCGGATCGCGCCCTGGCGTACCGACTGGTCCAGCCAGACCGGCGCCAGCCAGCTCGGCATCCTGCACGGTTCCAACGACGACGTGCCCGCCTTCCGCTGGTACGACAAGCAGCGCCGCGAGGTGATGGTCTGCAACCGTCCCTCCAGCGCCGTGGTGCTGGAGCAGCGCGCCGTCAAGCACTCCGGCCACCCCGGCCTGCTCGCCGTCGACGGCGCCAGCAGGGGCAACCTGTTCAGCGGCGGCGCGGGCGAGCAGGCCCTGGTGCTGTCCATCGCGGCACGCCGCCGCGGCAAGGGCTTCCGTTCCCGCTCCGGCTACTTCGCCTACTTCGCCGACCCCGCCAACGCGGTCCGCACCGCCCTGTCCTTCGTCGCCGAGGTGTTCCGGGAGATCGGGCAGTCGCTGCGCGCCCGGGCCGAGCGCCGGCGACCGCGGGTGAACCGCGGCGGGCTGTACCCGCTGCTGCGCGCCTTCGTGACGGTCGTCCAGCGGGACGTGGTGGCCTACGCGGTCGCCGGCGACATGCTCACCGGCCGCAGCGCCGTCTACGCCGACCTGGTCGCCTACGACGAGGTGGCCCACCACTCCGGGCCCCGCAGCCGGGACGCCGCGCAGGTGCTGCGCCGGCTGGACCGGACCCTGTCGCTGCTCGAGAAGGTCGCCGAGCACTCTCCCCGGCCCTACCGGTTCGTCGTCCTCTCCGACCACGGGCAGAGCCCCGGCGAGACCTTCCGCTCCCGCTACGGCCTCTCGCTGGGCGACATGGTGCGGGCCGGCTGCGGACTGCCCGTGCCGCGCCGGGCGCGCCGCACCCGCAGCGGCGCGGAGGCCCGCGCCGCGGTGCTGGCCGCGCTGCACCGGCCGGTCGAGGAGGGCGCCGGGGAGCATCTGCTGCCGACCCCGGGCGCCGAGCCCGTCGTGCTGGCCTCGGGCAACCTGGGCCTGGTGTCCTTCCCCGACGTCGGGCACCGGATGAGCCGCGAGGAGATCGACGCCCGCCACCCCGCGCTGCTGTCCACCCTGGCCAACCATCCCGGGATCGGCTTCCTGCTGGTCCGCAGCGAGCGGCACGGCGCGCTGGTGATGGCGGCGCACGGCGTCGAGGTCCCGCTGGCGGAGCTCGGCGACGACGAGCCCGGCCCGCTCGCGTGCTACGGCCCCGGGGCGGTGGCCGCCGTGCGGCGCACGGACGGCTTCCCCCACACGGCCGACATCATGATCAACTCCATGTACGACCCGGCCACCGGCGAGGTGCACGCCTTCGAGGAACAGATCGGCTCGCACGGCGGACTGGGCGGCGAGCAGAGCCGGGCCTTCCTGATGGCGCCGATGACCCTGCCCGCCCCGGAGGGGGACCTGGTGGGCGCCGAGGCCGTCCACCGGGTGCTGCGGCGGTGGCTGGAGGGTTCGCGGGACGAGACCTTCGGGCGCGCCGCGAGGAATGTGTGATGGCATGGGGGTAGCCGATGGAGGTGATCCCGGGACGCCGTCCCGGAAGCCGCATCGGCGTCAGAAGTGTTTCCGTAGGAAGGAATCAAACGTGGCCACCACGCGATCCGCCCACACCGTCTGGGAGGGCAACCTCCTCGAGGGCAACGGCGTCGTCACCTTCGACTCGTCCGGCATCGGCGAGCAGCCGGTCTCCTGGCCGTCGCGGGCCGAGAAGGCCAACGGAAAGACCAGCCCGGAGGAGCTGATCGCCGCGGCCCACTCGTCGTGCTTCTCGATGGCGCTCTCGCACGCCCTGGCCGGCGCCGGCACCCCGCCGGAGCGGCTCACCACCTCCGCGGACGTCACCTTCCAGCCCGGCGAGGGCATCACCGGCATCCACCTGACGGTGGAGGGCGCGGTGCCGGGCATCGACGACGACGCGTTCGTCGCCGCCGCCGAGGACGCCAAGAAGAACTGCCCGGTCAGCCAGGCGCTCACCGGCACCACCATCACCCTGTCGGCGAAGCTCGCCTGACACCCCGACGGCGCGGCGGCGGACCTCCTCCGCCGCGCCGTCCCGGGCGCCGTCCGTTCACACGTACCGCTCCCGGTACTCGCGCAGCAGGGCGCGGGTGCGTTCGGTGGAGGCGGCGCGGGCCGTCATGTGGTCGAGGGCCTCCAGGTGGGCGGCGACCTCGTTGCGGGAGTCGAGATAGAGCGCGCCGGTGAGGTACTCGGTGAACACCATGTCGGGCAGCTCCGGTTCCGCGAAGCGGAACAGGGAGAACGGCGCGTAGGCCCCCGGGTGCGGACCGGACGCGAACTCGGCGACCTGAAGCGTGACGTGCGCCTGGCCCGTGGCCTCCAGCAGGCGGTCGATCTGCTCGCGCATCACCCGGGCGTCGGAGCTGACCGGGCGGCGCAGCACCGTCTCCTCCATGATCACCCACAGTTTTGGCGGGGTCTCCCGCTCCAGCAGCCGTTGCCGGGTCATCCGCAGCGCCACGTGCCGCTCGACGGTGGCCTCGGCGCCCGCGCCGGTCGCCCCCGCCCGCAGCACCGCGCGGGCGTAGTCCTCGGTCTGCAGCAGCCCCGGCACGAAGTGGGGTTCGTAGGACCGCAGCATCTTCGCCGCGCCCTCCAGGCTCACGTACAGCGAGAACCAGTCGGGCAGCACGTCGTGGAACCGCTGCCACCAGCCCGGCCGGTTGGCGTCCTCGGCGAGCGCCACGAACTCCGCCGCCTCCTGCTCGGGAACCCCGTAGGCGGAGAGCAGCATCTGCACGTACGGGATCTTCAGCGCGACCTCGGCCGTCTCCATGCGGCGCACCGTCGCGGGCGCGACGTGCAGGACCCGGGCGGCCTCCTCGCGCTTGAGTCCGGCCGTCTCACGGAGCTCCTGGAGCCGCTTGCCGAGCACCACCTGACCCACGGTGGGCGCGGTGCGTCGCTCGCTCACGCCGTCCTCCCCAGACCTTCACGCCTTCGCTGCGGGGGCAGTCTGCCACGCCGCTCCGTGATGTCCCACCGTTCCGGTCGTTTCCTGGCCACGGCTCGCGGCACGGGCGGGGCCACGGCCCGCGGATCCGCCCCGGGGCGGGGAGCCTGTGGCAGGCTGGCCGGGAGGATCATCCCTGGTCACCTGTGGGAGGAGAACGGGCCATGGCCGTGCAACCGCTGACGGAGTCCGAGATCGAGGACCGGCTGTCCGCACTGCCGGCCTGGCGGGCGGTGGACGACCACCTGGTGCGCTCCTACCGTCTCGCCTCGCACAAGGCGGCCGCCGCGCTGGTCGCGGACGTCGCCCGGGTCCAGGACGAGCTGGACCACCACTCCGACCTGACCCTTGGCTACGACACGGTGGACGTGTCGGTGAACACCCACAGCGTGGGCGGGCGGATCACCGCGCTGGACGTCGAACTGGCCGACCGGATCGAGGAACTGGCCGCCCGCCACGACGCGCACTGACCGCCCGGCCCGGCACTCCTGGGGGTTCACGAAGGCGGGTTCACGAAGGTCCCGAGCAGGCGGCGTCCCTCCTGGACGGCCGCCCGGGGGCTCTCCAGCGGCCGGACCTCGGCGTCCTTGAAGACCAGGTAGGTCACCCCGGACTGCGCGCCGCCGCCCACCGGGTGGGGGTCCAGGCCCAGCGCCCTCGCCGCGGCGTAGGAGGCCTCGCCGATGATGTCGGCGGGGCCGATGTCCCCGACCACCGCGTAGGCGATCCGGTCCCCGTGCAGCAGCACCACCGGATCCCCGGCGTCCACCCCCGCCGCGGCGTGGTCCCACGCCTTGCCGGGCCCGGGCACCACCACGTAGGGCAGCCGGTCGGCGCGCAGCGGCATGCCGTCGGCCTGGTGGAAGGCGGTGTCGGGCCGGAACCAGGGGTCGGTCCGCTCGTTGCAGAGCCTGGTGCGCAGCCCGTCGCAGTCGACGTCGAGGTCGGCGGTCCAGTGCACCACCTCGCCCTGGGCGCAGACCGGCACCTCGGGTCCGCGGCCCTCGTCGGTGCGGTACGCGCCGCGGGAGACGCGGTGACAGGACCTCAGCTTGTCCCGCACCGTCCACGCGGTCACCGGGAGGTCGACGACCCGCACCGGGCCGCGGCCCGGCGGCGCCCCGGGCCGGGCGACGGGCGCCGCGCCCGCGGAGTCGTAGGTCGCGCCGGCGACGCCGGCCGGGAGCAGCGCGGCGGACAGGAGGGCCGCGCCGAGGAACGCCGTACGGGTCGGGCTGCTGGTACGCACTGCTGCGGAACCCCTCTTTCTCCGGACCCTGGCGGGCCGCTCGGGTCAGTGGGAGGAGCAGTCGGGCGGCCGTCCCGGGGGCCGGGGTGCGGCCCCCGGGCGGCGCGCGCCGTCAGACCATGTCGAAGGTGGCGGGGTCCGCGCCGGTGCGCCGGCCCTCGTCCAGGGCCCGGACCGCGGCGAGGTCCTCCTCGTCCAGGGAGAAGTCGAAGACCTCGAAGTTCTCCTTGATCCGGGACGGCGTGGCCGACTTCGGGATCACGATGTTGCCCGTCTGCAGGTGCCAGCGCAGCACCACCTGGGCGGGCGTGCGGCCGTGCTTGCGGGCGATCGCGGCGATGGCCGGCACCTCGAGGAGTCCCTTGCCGGCGCCCAGCGGCGACCAGGCCTCCGTGGCGATGCCGAGTTCGGCGTGGACCGCGCGCGCCTCGGACTGCTGGAGGCGGGGGTGGAGTTCGATCTGGTTGACGGCCGGGACCACCGTGGTGGCCTCCATCAGCGTCCGCAGGTGCTCGGGGAGGAAGTTGGAGACCCCGATCGCCCGGATCAGGCCCTCGGCGTGCAGCTTCTCGAACGCCTTGTACGTCTCCACGAAGGTGCCCCGCTTCGGCAGCGGCCAGTGGATCAGGTACAGGTCCACGTAGTCCAGGCCGAGCTTCTTCAGCGAGGCGTCGAAGGCGCGCAGGGTGGAGTCGTGGCCCTGGTCGCTGTTCCAGAGCTTGGTGGTGACGAACACCTCCTCACGGGGCAGGCCGGAGGCGGCCACGGCCCTGCCCGTGCCCCGCTCGTTGCCGTAGGCGGCCGCCGTGTCGATGCTGCGGTAGCCGGCCTCGAGGGCGGTGGCCACCGCGCGCTCCGCCTCGTCGTCCGGGATCTGCCAGACCCCGAAGCCCAGCTGGGGCATCTCCACACCGTTGTTCAGGACGACCGGGGGGACCTTGCTGCTCACGCGCTCTCGATCCTTCGTTGGACGGACAATGCATCCCATCCTCAACGATCGGCGGGCGTGCCGCATTCCGGGGGCGGCGGACGGGTCCCGCGCGGGACCCGCGGCCGTCGCACCGTCAACTCCGGTAGAGGGCCTCCACCTCGGCCTGGTACGCCTTCTCGATGGCCTTGCGCTTGAGCTTCAGGGAGGGCGTCAGCAGGCCCTGCTCCTCGGTGAAGGGCTGGGCGAGGATGCGGAAGGTGCGGATCGACTCGGCCTGCGAGACCAGGCTGTTGGCGGCCTGGACGGCGCGCCGCACCTCCATCTCCAGAGCGGGGTCGCGCACCAGTTCGGAGGCGGCCAGGGGAGGCTTGTCGCGCATCTGGAGCCAGTGCTCGACGGCCTCCTGGTCGAGGGTGACCAGAGCGGCGATGTAGGGGCGGTCGTCGCCCACCACCAGGCACTGCGCGACCAGCGGGTGGTCGCGGACCCGCTCCTCCAGCATCACCGGGGAGACGCTCTTGCCGCCGGAGGTCACCAGGATCTCCTTCTTGCGGCCCGTGATCCGCAGGTAGCCGTCCTCGTCCAGCCGGCCGATGTCGCCGGTGGCCAGCCAGCCGCCGCGCAACACGTCCTCGGTGGCCCGGGGGTCGTTGAGGTAGCCGTGGAAGAGGATGTCGCCGGCCAGCCAGATCTCGCCGTCGTCCGCGATGTGCACGGTGACGCCGGGGATCGGCGGGCCCACCGTGCCGGAGCGGACGCGGTCGGGCGGGTTGGCGGTGGCCGCGGCGGTGGTCTCGGTCAGGCCGTACCCCTCGAAGACGCGCACCCCCGCCCCGGCGAAGAACAGGGTGAGCCGGCGGTCCATCCCGGAGCCGCCCGTCATGGCGTGCCGCACCCGGCCGCCGAGCGCCTGGCGCACCTTGCCGTAGACCAGTTTGTCGAAGAACTGGTGCTGCATCCGCAGGGCGGCCGACGGGCCAGGCCCCTGCCCCCAGTCCCGCTCCTCCATCGCCTCCGCGTACCGCACGGCCACGTCGGCGGCCTTGTCGAAGGCGGCGCCCTTCCCGAAACGCTCCGCCTTGCGGCGGGCCGCCTGGAAGATCTTCTCGAAGATGTACGGCACGGCCAGTACGAAGGAGGGCCGGAAGGAGGCGAAGTCCGCCATCAGCACCGCGGCGTTCAGCTCGGGCTGGTGCCCCAGCCGCACCCCGTGACGGATGCTCGCCACCTCCACCATCCGGCCGAACACGTGGGCCAGCGGGAGGAAGAGCAGGGTGGACGCCTCGTCGCCCGGACGGGAGTGGAAGACCGGCTCCCAGCGGCCCACCATGGTGTCCGCCTCGGCCATGAAGTTGCCGTGGCTGAGGACGCAGCCCTTGGGGCGGCCGGTGGTGCCCGAGGTGTAGATGACCGTGGCCACGGTCTCCGGGGTGACCGCGTTGCGGTGCCGGTGGGCGACATCGTCGTCCAGGTGGGCGCCCGCCGCGGAGATCTCCGCCACCGCGCCCGCGTCCATCTGCCACAGGCGGCGCAGGCTCGGCGCGCGGTCGATGACGGTGGCCACCGTCATCGCGTGGTCCTCGTGCTCCACGACGGCCGCGGTGACCTCGGCGTCGTGGAACATCCAGGCGACCTGCTCGGCCGAGGACGTCGGGTAGACCGGCACCACCTGGGCGCCGACCGTCCACAGCGCGAAGTCGAAGAGCGTCCACTCGTAGCGGGTGCGGGCCATCACGGCCACCCGGTCGCCGAACCGGACGCCCTCGGCTATCAGGCCCTTGGCGAGGGCCAGCACCTGGTCGCGGAACTCGGCGGCGTTGACGTCCTGCCAGTCGCCGGAGCGGTCCTTGCGGGTGAGCACCACACGGTCCGGCTCCGCCTGGGCACGCCGGAAGACGGTGTCGGCCAGGCCGCCGACGGGCGGTGTCCCCGCCAGCGGCGGGTTGTAGTACTCACGCAAGGCCGATCCCCGCTTCCGTGCCCTGGTCACGCGCTCTGGTCACGCGCCGTGAACCGATCCCCCCGGCGCGTGAAACTACCTCACCCGGCGGTCGGCCGGGAGGGGGGCCGGGGGCGGGGGACCGCCGGAAGCCTCCGGCGGGGCGGAGCGAATGGGGTGAACGGGGGTATGGCGGCCACCTGGGCCTACGCAGGCGTAACTTCTGTGCGCGGGTCTTTACCGAACCCTCGCGGCCCGGTCACCGGGTCGCGCGTGTCGTGTCCGCGACGTGCGTGACGGGGGCGGCACGGGGTGGCCCGGCCGCCCCGTCAGGGGGTTCCGCCGGTGCGGAGGCGGGCCGTTGGCCGGGCGGATGCGCCCGGCCAGGCGCCGGGCGGCTCGGCCCGGTTCACGGCTGCGTCCCGGCCGGTGCGGGGGCGGCTCGGTCGGCCCACGGACGGTTCCGGCGGCGCAGGGGCGGTCCTCCTTGCGGTTCGCGGGGAGCTCTGCCCCCGCGAAAGCTTCGGAGGCTCGCCGGCGGCCCCGCTCGGCGCAGCGGTGATCCGGACGTTCACGGGTGTCCACGGTGCAGGCGCTCGCCGCCGGCCAGGACCGCCGCGGCCAGTGCCTGCGCGGCGCCGCGGGCCGGCCCCGGCCGGTGCCCGTGCAGCAGGACGAAGTCCACCCGGCCCAGCTCCGGCAGCCCCGCACGGTCCGGAACCCGCACCAGCCCCGGCGGGATCAGGCCCCGGGAGTGCGGCATCACCCCCAGGCCCGCGCGGGCCGCGGCGATCAGGCCGTTGAGGCTTCCGCTGGTGCAGGCGATCCGCCAGGCGCGCCCCTGCTTCTCCAGCGCCTCCAGGGCGAGCGCGCGGGTGATGCCCGGCGGCGGGTAGACGATCAGCGGCACCGGGCGTTCCGGGTCCAGCCGCAGCCGCTCCGCGCCGATCCACACCAGCCGGTCCTGGCGCACCAGCTGCCCGCGCGGGTCGTGCGGCCGCCGCTTGGCCAGCACCAGATCCAGCTTCCCCGCCGCCAGCCGCTCGTGGAGCGTGCCGGAGAGCTCGACGGTCAGTTCCAGGTCCACCTCGGGGTGGTCGTAGCGGAACCCCTCCAGGATCTCCGGCAGCCGGGTCAGCACGAAGTCCTCCGACGCCCCGAACCGCAGCCGGCCACGTGGGCGCTCGCCGGAGAAGAACGACGACGCCTGCTCGTGCACCTCCAGGATCCGGCGCGCGAACCCCAGCATCGCCTCGCCGTCCTCGGTCAGCTCCACCGAATGGGTGTCCCGGGCGAACAGCGGCCGGCCGGTGGCGTCCTCCAGGCGGCGCACGTGCTGACTGACCGTCGACTGGCGCACCCCGAGCCGGTGCGCGGCCCCGGTGAAACTCAGCGTCTGCGCCACCGCGAGGAAGGTCCGCAGATGGGAGGGGTCGTACATGGGAGGAACCCTAACGGCGGACCGACCGCCGGTCATCACGAACCGCGATCACAGTGAGAGCGGTATGCCGGATTCCCGATCACGGCGCGAGGGTGGACGATGGAGAGGGCACGTCATGAGCTCGTGCCTTGCCCCTGCCCCCTGAGATCCCGGAGCACTGAAACACCGTGAAACGCCCGCAGTGGCCGAGCTGGATGCCGGTCGACCCCTACATCGTGCTGCTGCTGGCGACGATGGGGGTGGCGGCGTTGCTCCCGGCCCGGGGGGCCGCCGCCGACGGTGTCTCCTGGCTGGCGACGGCCTCGGTGGCGTTCCTCTTCTTCCTCTACGGCGCGCGGCTGTCCACCCGTGAGGCGCTGGACGGCCTGCGCCACTGGCGGCTCCACCTGACCATCCTTGGCTGCACGTTCGTGCTCTTCCCGCTGCTCGGGCTGGCCTGCCAGGCGCTGGTGCCGCTCCTCCTCGACGACGCCCTCTACCGGGGGCTGCTCTTCCTCACCCTGGTGCCGTCGACCATCCAGTCCTCCATCGCCTTCACCTCCGTCGCCCGCGGCAACGTGCCCGCGGCGATCTGCGCGGGCTCCTTCTCCTCCCTCGCCGGCATCGTCCTCACGCCCCTGCTGGTGGCGCTGCTGCTCGGGGGCGAGATCGGGGGAGGGGGCGGGTTCTCCACGGACGCGGTGCTGCGGATCGTGCTGCAGCTGCTCGTGCCGTTCCTCGCCGGGCAGCTGCTGCGGCGCTGGATCGGCGCAGTGGTGCTGCGGCACCGACGGCTGCTGTCCCTCGTCGACCGGGGGGCGATCCTGCTGGTCGTCTACTCCGCCTTCAGCCAGGGCATGGTGCGGGGCGTCTGGGGCCAGGTGAGCGTGGTCCGGCTCCTCGAGCTGATCGGGGTCGAGGCGGTGCTGCTCGCCGTGGTGCTGGCGGTCACCTGGTACGGCTCCAAGGCGCTCAGGTTCGACCGGGGGGACCGGGTGGCGATCCAGTTCGCCGGCTCGACGAAGTCGCTCGCGGCGGGGCTGCCGATGGCGAGCGTGCTGTTCGGGGCGGAGGCGGCCCTCGCGGTGCTCCCGCTGATGCTCTTCCACCAGATGCAGCTGATGGTCGCCGCGGTCGTCGCCCGCCGCCGCGAACGGGACCCCGCCCCCACCGACACCCGCCCCCACTACGCCACCACGGCGCCCCGGTAGCGCCCCCCCCCGCACCGAGCCTCCCGCCCCGCGGCCTCGCCCTCGGGCCCGCCGCCCTCAGCCGCGCCACACCAGCGTGTACCGCCAGAACAGCCGCCGGCGAAGGCGGGCGCCGGGCAGCACCTGACGAGCCTCGCGGACGATCTCGGTGAAGGTCATGGCCGCCGGGCGGGTGGGGGCGGTCATGGAGACCGGCCGCGGCCCCGTGCGTCCCCGGTTCTTGATCAAGGCCATGGCGACGTTCGCCGGCACGGCCACGGCGTCGATCAGGCGGTCGCTCAGGGACGTCTGGCGGCACACGCCGACGACGACCAGGGTCCCGCCGGGCGCCAGCTGCCGGCGGAAGCAGGCGAGGGCCTCGCCGAACGGCAGGTGATGGAGGGTGGCGACACAGGTGATGACGTCGTAGGGGCCGGGCGGCGCCTCCTTCAGCGCGTCGCCGACGGTGAAGGTCACCGGGGCGGCGGGGGCGGTGAGCTCCCGCGCGCGCCCGACGACGGCCGGGTCGACGTCGATGCCGTGCACCGATCCGGCCCGTGTGGCCAGCAGCCGGGCCAGGTCCCCGCTGCCCGACCCGACGTCCAAAGCCCTGTCCGCATGCCTGGGCAGGCGACGCAGGATCCACCGGTGGTAGTGGGCGTTGTGGTCCCAGGGGTGGGCCGCGTGGAAGCGCTCCAGGGCTCGCAGGACGCGGTGCGACAAGATGTCCGTGGCGTGAGTGCACCAGTTCCCGGCCTGCCTCGGGAACCCTGCCGGTGCGGCGGTTCACAGGGCGGGCATGCGCTCCACCGTGGAGACCCGGACGGCGGTGATCGACTTCAGGGGGCCGTTCTCGATCTCGGAGGGAAGGGGGGCGGTGTCCCCCCGCTTCGTCTTCCCCGGGCCCAGCTTGTCCGCCGTCACTCCGGTCGAGCCGAGGACGTCGCCGTCCTCGTCCAGGAACTCGAACCCGACGAAGTAGTGGGCGTCGTCCTTGCCGCCGTTGGTGATCTCGTACCTCACCACGTACGAGTCCGGGCCCCACGTCGCGTGGTCCTCGAAGCCGGACTCCAGGATCCTCGCGTCCCGCGGGGTGGCGTCGTGCGGGCTCGTGACCGGCGCGGGCCGCGCGTTCACGTCCGCGCGGGCCTTCCCCGCGGTGCCGCCGTCCTCCGCGGCTCCGCAGCCGGCCACCAGGCCCGCGGCCACGACCAGGCCGGCGACGACGACTCTTCCTCTACGCATGGGCACCTCTCCTGAACGGTCAGTCGGGACGCCCGGAACGTAGCGGCGCACCCCGGCCGAAGCATGGAGAGACATGCCGAGCAGCCCGCACGAGGCACAGCTCGACCACGTGACCGATACACGAAACCGATACACGAAGGGGGACGGGAAAAGGGCGGGGTCCCGGTGGCGCAGGGGGCGCTCCCCGCCTGCCGGGGCCCCGCCCGCTCGTGGGACGGAGGGAACGGGACGTCAGGTCCGCACGGCCGGGGCGGCCGTGAGGGCGATCCGTTCCTCTCCCGCGTAGACGTTCATGGAGGCCCCCCGCAGGAAGCCCACCAGCGTGAGCCCCGTCTCCGCCGCGAGGTCCACGGCGAGCGAGGAGGGCGCGGACACCGCGGCGAGCACCGGTATGCCCGCCATCACCGCCTTCTGCGCGAGCTCGAAGGACGCCCGCCCCGACACCATCAGCACGGTCCGCGACAGCGGCAGCGCGTCGTTCTGCAGGGCCCGCCCGACCAGCTTGTCCACCGCGTTGTGCCGCCCCACGTCCTCCCGGACGTCCAGCAGCTCCCCGGACTCGGAGAACAGGGCCGCCGCGTGCAGCCCGCCGGTGCGGTCGAACACCCGCTGCGCCTCCCGCAGCCGCTCCGGCAGCACCGACAGCAGCGCCGGCTCCAGCGACATGGCCGGCCCGTCCCCGTCGTCGATCGCCCAGCGCGCCGTCGTGCGCACCGCGTCCAGGCTCGCCTTGCCGCACAGCCCGCACGAGGAGGTGGTGTAGACGTTCCGCTCCAGGGTGATGTCCGGCATCACGACCCCGGGCGCGGTCCGCACGTCCACGACGTTGTACGTGTTGGCCCCGTCGGCCGTCGCCCCCGCGCAGTACACGATGTTGCGCAGCTCCGCGGCCGAGCCCAGCACCCCCTCGCTGACGAGGAACCCGGCGGCGAGCGCGAAGTCGTCGCCGGGCGTGCGCATGGTGATGGCCAGCGGCTTGCCGTTGAGCCGGATCTCCAGAGGTTCCTCGGCGACGAGCGTGTCCGGACGGGCGGAGACCACTCCGTCGCGGATCCGGATCACCCTGCGTCGTTCCGTGACTCGTCCCATAGCCCTGTCAGTCCCGGTTCTGTACGTGCTGGTAGCCGAAGCGGCCCTTGATGCAGAGATTGCCGTGGGTCACCGGGTTGTCGTGCGGCGAGGTGACCTTGACGATCTCATTGTCCTGAACGTGCAGGGTGAGGTTGCACCCTACTCCGCAGTAGGCGCAGACCGTGGTGGTCCGCGTCTGCCGGGACTCGTCCCACGTACCCGCTGCGCGCAGGTCGAACTCGCTCTTGAAGGAGAGTGCCCCCGTCGGGCACACCTCGACGCAGTTGCCGCAGTACACGCAGGCCGACTCGGTGAGCGGACCGTCGTGCTCGACGGCGATCCGCGCGTCGAACCCGCGCCCCGCGACGGAGATGGCGAAGGTGTTCTGCCACTGCTCCCCGCAGGCGTCCACGCACTTGTAGCAGAGCACGCACTTGCCCAGGTCGCGGACGTACAGGTCGTTGTCGACCCGCGGCTCGTCGGTCTGCCGGGCGGCGTCCGGTCCGAAGCGGTCCGGCACGGCCCCGTACTCGTCGATCCAGCCGGCGGCCCCGGGGGTGGTGGAGAGGTCCACCGAGGAGGCGAGGAGTTCCAGCACCACCTTCCGGCTGTGCCGGACCCGCTCGGTGCCGGTGCGCACCACCATGCCCGGCTCGGCCCTGCGCGAGCAGGCCGGCGCCAGCGTCCGCGCGCCCTCGACCTCGACGACGCAGACCCGGCAGGCGTTCCTCGGCTCCAAGGTGTCGCCCTGGCAGAGGGTCGGCACGTCCTTGCCGGAGGCGCGGCAGGCGTCGAGGATCGTAGAGCCCTCCGGGACCCGGGCCTCCTCGCCGTCCAGGGTGAACTCCAGTAGGCGGCGCGGCACGCCGAGCGGTATCGCGGTCACTGGTAGACCCCCAGACGGTCGATGGCGGATTCCACGGCGTTCCAGGCGGTCTGCCCCAGACCGCAGATCGAGGCGTCCTTCATGGCCCGGCCCACCTCGCGCAGCAGGGCGACGTCACCGGCGGCGTCCGCGCCGGTGCGCCCGGCGATCCGGTGCAGCGCCTCCTCCTGGCGGACCGTCCCCACCCGGCAGGGCACGCACTGGCCGCAGGACTCGTCGCGGAAGAACTCGGCGATCCGCAGCAGCAGCCGCGGCAGCGGCACCGTGCCGTCGAAGGCCAGCACCACGCCGGAGCCGAGGGTGGCCCCGGCCTCGCGGGTGCCCTCGAAGGTGAGCGGGACGTCCAGTTCGTCGGCGCGCACGAAGGAGCCGGCCGCCCCGCCGAGCAGGACCGCCCGCAGCCCGTCCCGCACCTCGGCGAGTTCCAGCAGCTCGCCCAAGGTGGCGCCGAAGGGCAGCTCGTACACGCCGGGCCGCGCGACGCTGCCGGAGACGCAGAACAGCTTGGTCCCGGTCGACTTCGCGGTGCCGGTGGCCGCGTAGGCGGGCGCCCCCATGGTGAGCACCGGCAGGACGTTGACCAGGGTCTCCACGTTGTTCGCGGCGGTGGGCCTGCCGAACAGCCCCTTCTCCACCGGGAAGGGCGGCTTGGAGCGGGGCTCGCCCCGGCGGCCCTCGATCGAGTTGAACAGCGCGGTCTCCTCGCCGCACACGTACGCGCCCGCGCCCCGCCGGATCTCGATGTCGAAGGCGTACCCCATGCCCATGACGTCCTCGCCGAGGAACCCCCGGGCCCGGGACTGCGTGATCGCGTGCTCCAGACGGCGCAGCGCCCGCGGGTACTCGCCGCGCAGGTAGAGGTGGCCCTGGTGCGCGCCGGTCGCGTACCCGGCGACCGTCATCGCCTCCACCAGGGCGTACGGGTCGCCCTCCATCAGGACCCGGTCCTTGAAGGTGCCGGGCTCCGACTCGTCGGCGTTGCAGACCAGGTGGTGCGGGCGGTCGGGCTGGGAGGCGGTGGCACGCCACTTCACCCCGGTGGGGAAGGCCGCGCCGCCCCGGCCCACCAGCCCTGAGTCGGTGACCTCGCGGATCACCCCCGCCGGGCCGAGCGCGAAGGCGCGGCGCAGCGCGCTCCAGCCGCCGTGCGCCCGGTAGTCGTCGAGCGAGTACGGGTCCACCATGCCGACCCGGCGCAGCAGCACCAGGCCGCCCTGCCCGGCCTGCGGGACGGCCAGGGCGGCGGGCGGCTCCTCGGCGGCCGACTCCGGGGCGGTGGCCGCCAGGACGGCCGACGCGGCGGTGGCCGGCGCGGCCACCGCGGTGCGCACCGGGTCGCCCGCCCGGATCGCCAGGGCCGCCGGGGCCCGCTCGCACAGCCCCAGGCACGGACTCGCCTGGACCTGGACGCCCGAGCCGGGCCCCAGCCGCTCCCGGGCCGCGGCCAGCACGCCGTCCGCGCCGGCCGGGGCACAGGCGATGTCGGTGCACACGTGCAGCACCGTCCTCGGCCGGGGCCTCACGGAGAACAGGGCGTAGAAGGTGGCCACCCCGTACGCCTCGGCCGGAGGGACCGTCAGGCGGCGGCAGAGGTAGTCCAGCGCGCCGTCGCTGATCCAGCCGATCCGGTCGTTGATCGCGTGCAGCCCCGGCAGCAGCAGGTCGCGGCGGTCGCGCGCGGCCCGCCCGCCGCGTGCCCACCGCAGGTCGGCGGCGGGCGTCTCGTCGCGGTCCGCGCCCTCCCAGGAGGACGCCGGCGGTCCGAGGAGCGCGTCGACCGCGGCGCGTTCCTCGTCGGTGGGTTCGCTGTCGCCGAAGTGCAGGTCCACCAGGTCACCTCACGTGGTCGGGCGTGGGCATGGGCGCGGCCGCGGGTGTGGGCGCGGGCAGCTTCTCGATCCGGATCGCCGACGCCTTGAACTCCGCCGTGCCGGCGATCGGGCAGTTGGCCTCGATGGTCAGGGCGTTGGTGTCCACCTCGTCGGGGAAGTGGAAGGTCATGAACGCCAGCCCCGGCCGCAGCGCGGTGTCGATCCACACCGGGGCGACGACCGCGCCGCGCCGGGAGACCACCCGCACCTCCTCGCCGACGGCGACGCCGTACCGCTCGGCGTCCTCCGGGCTGAGCTCGACGTACTCGCCGCGCCGGAGCGGCGAGGCGAAACCGCCGCTCTGCACACCGGTGTTGTAGGAGTCCAGGCGTCGCCCGGTGGTCAGCCGCACCGGGTGGTCCTCGTCGGTGACGTCCACCGGCGGATCGTGCTGCACCAGCCCGAACGGCGCCCTCCTGCCCCGGCGTCCGGGGTCGCGCTCCCACAGCCTGCCGTGCAGGTAGGTCGGCTCGAGACGCTCGGTGGACGGGCAGGGCCACTGGATGCCCTGGTGCTCGTCCAGCCGGCCGTAGGTCATGCCGTGGTGGTCGGGTGAGACCGCGCGCAGTTCGTTCCACACCGACTCGGCGTCCGCGTACTTCCAGTCGTGGCCCAGCCGCCCGGCCAGGTCGCAGAGGATGTCGATGTCCTCGCGGGCCTCCCCGGGCGGGGTGACGGCCGCGCGCACCCGCTGCACGCGGCGTTCGCTGTTGGTGAAGGTGCCGTCGGTCTCCGCCCAGCCGGCAGTCGACGGCAGCACCACGTCGGCGAGTTCGGCCGTCGCCGTCATGAAGATGTCCTGCACCACCAGGAAGTCCAGCTCCCTCAGGCGGCGCACCGCCTGCTCGCAGTCCGCCTCCGACTGCGCGGGATTCTCGCCCACGCAGTAGACGGCCCGCAGCGAGCCCTCCTCCATCGCCTCGAACATCTCGGTGAGGTTCAGGCCGTAGCGGGGCTGGATGGTGGTGTTCCAGGCGCCCTCGAACTTCCGCCGCACCGCCGGGTCCAGGATGTCCTGGAAGCCGGGGAGCCGGTTGGGGATGGCGCCCATGTCGCCGCCGCCCTGCACGTTGTTCTGGCCGCGCAGCGGTTGCAGGCCGGAGCCGAACCGTCCGACGTGGCCGGTGAGCAGCGACAGGTTGATCAGCGCGCGGACGTTGTCGGTGCCGTTGTGGTGCTCGGTGATGCCCAGGGTCCAGCACAGCTGCGCCCGCTCGGCGCGCGCGTAGGCGTGCGCGAGCTCGCGGATCGCCTCGGCCGGCACGCCGGTCACCTTCTCCGCCAGCGACGGCGTCCACGGCTCGACCAGCGCGCGGTACTCCTCGAAGCCGGTGGTGGCGCGCTCCACGAACGCCTCGTTCACCAGGCCGGCGGCGATGATCTCGCGCCCCACGGCGTGCGCCAGAGGGATGTCGGTGCCGACGTTCAGGCCCAGCCAGCTCTCCGCCCACTGCGCGGTGGAGGTCCGGCGCGGGTCGACGGCGTACATCCGGGCGCCGGCCCGGATGCCCTTGAGGACGTGCTGGAAGAAGATGGGATGCGCGAAGCGGGCGTTGGAACCCCACATGACGATGACGTCGGTGTGCTCCACCTCCTCGTACGAGGAGGTGCCCCCGCCGGAGCCGAACGCCGCCGACAGCCCCGCCACACTGGGCGCGTGACAGGTGCGGTTGCACGAGTCGACGTTGTTGGTGCCCATCACCACGCGGGCGAACTTCTGCGCCACGTAGTTCATCTCGTTGGTCGCCCGGGCGCAGGAGAACATCCCGAACGCGCCGCGGTGCTCACGCAGCGCCCGGGCGACCCGGTCCAGCGCCTCGCTCCAGGTGGCGCGGCGGAACGGCTCGTCGCGCGCGTCGCGGACCAGGGGGTGGGTGAGCCGGGTGTAGGTCTTCGGGGTCCGGCCGCGCCGCCGGGCGCGGGGCCCGGGAGCCGCGGGGGAGACGGGGGAGTTGCTCATGCGGCGCTCCTCAGCGCGAGCAGGTCCGACAGGGCGTGGACCGTGCGAAGGGTGGGGGTGTCGACGCACGTGATCTCCGCCAGTTCGAGCAACACGGTGAGCAGCACGTCGAGTTCGAGGGGCCGGCCGCGCTCCAGGTCCTGCAGGGTGGAGGTGCGGTGGTCGCCGACCCGCTCCGCCCCCGCCAGCCGGCGCTCGACGGAGACGCCCACCCTGCAGCCCAGGGCCTCCGCCACCGCCACCGTCTCGCGCATCATGGCCGTGACGACCCGGCGGGTGCCGTGGTGCACGCACATCTCCCGCATCGTGGCCCGGGTCAGGGCGCTGATCGGGTTGAACGTGGCGTTGCCCAGCAGCTTGATCCAGATGTCCTCGCGCAGGTCCGGCTCGACGGGGCACTTGAGGCCGCCCGCGACCATCGCCTCGCTGAAGACGGTGCAGCGCGCGGAGACGGAGCGGTCGGGCTCGCCGATCGAGAACCGGGTCCCCTCGATGTGCCGCACCACCCCCGGGGCCGCGAGTTCGGTGGCCGCGTACACCACGCAGCCGACGGCCCGTTCCGGGGCGATCACCTCGCTGACCGCTCCGCCGGGGTCCACGCTGTGCAGGCGCCGCCCGTCGTGCGGGCCGCCGTGGCGGTGGAAGTACCACCAGGGAATGCCGTTCTGCGCGGCGACCACCGCCGTCCCCGGCTTCAGCAGCGGCTTCAGCAGGGGCCCGCAGGACGCGTAGGCGTTCGCCTTGAGGCCGAGGAACACGTGATCCACCGGGCCGACCCCGGCGGGGTCGTCGGTGGCGGGGGGACGGGCGGTGAAGTCGCCTCGGGGACTCAGGACGCGCACGCCGTCCCGTCGCAAGGCCTCCAGATGGGCGCCGCGGGCGATCAGGTGCACCTCCACGCCCGCCCGGTGCAGGGCGGCGCCCACATAGGCGCCGATCGCGCCCGCGCCGAGTACCGCGACTCTCACAGCAAGCTCCGTCCGGTCGAGGGCGTACCGAGGAACTGGGCCTTCCCTCCGGGCCGTTCGGCGAGAAGGTCGACTGAATATTGTCTACAGTATGGGAGGTGAGGCGGCAAGGCTCCTGGCAAGGCATGAGGCCGAGCGGTGCGGGAAGAGAAGCGGGGGGCGTCCGGAGTCTTCCCAAGCAGGTAAGCGGTACCTAAGGTTCCGGATCATGAGTCCACCGGTAGCACCGCCGGGATGGAGCCGCTGGCTCGTGCCCCCGGCCGCCCTCTCCGTCCATCTGTCCATAGGTCAGGCCTACGCCTGGAGCGTCTTCAAGGCCCCCCTGGAATCCTCGCTCGACATCAGCGGCACGCTGAGCGCGCTTCCCTTCCAGCTGGGCATCGTGATGCTGGGCCTGTCCGCGGCCTTCGGCGGCACCCTCGTCGAACGCAACGGCCCGCGCTGGGCGATGACGGTCGCCCTGGTGTGCTTCTCCTCGGGCTTCCTGCTCTCCGCCCTCGGCGCGTACACCGGGCAGTACTGGCTGATCGTGTTCGGCTACGGCTTCGTCGGCGGCATCGGCCTCGGCATCGGTTACATCTCGCCGGTCTCCACGCTGATCAAGTGGTTCCCCGACCGGCCGGGCATGGCCACCGGCATCGCCATCATGGGCTTCGGCGGCGGCGCGCTGATCGCCTCGCCCTGGTCCACCCGGATGCTGGAGTCGTTCGGCTCCGACTCCTCCGGCATCGCCACCGCCTTCCTGGTCCACGGCCTGGTCTACGCGGTCTTCATGTCGCTCGGCGTGCTGCTGATCCGCGTGCCCAGGCCCGCGGAGGGCGACGCCGCCGCCGACGCCACGGCCGGCGTCGGCGGGGTCCAGGTGTCCGCGCGCGACGCCGTGCGCACGCCGCAGTTCTGGCTGCTGTGGCTGGTGCTTGTCATGAACGTCACCGCGGGCATCGGCATCCTGGAGAAGGCCGCGCCGATGATCACCGACTTC
Organism: Streptomyces sp. NPDC056600; assembly: GCF_042792855.1. Classification (NCBI taxonomy): domain Bacteria; kingdom Bacillati; phylum Actinomycetota; class Actinomycetes; order Kitasatosporales; family Streptomycetaceae; genus Streptomyces; species Streptomyces sp. NPDC056600. The sequence continues at coordinate 10,656 of NZ_JBHTVQ010000002.1, read as the reverse complement.
TTCGCCGACTCCTCGACGCCGGTGTCGGTCTCGGCCGCCGCCGGGTTCGTGGCGCTGCTCTCGGCGGCCAACATGGCGGGCCGGATCGGCTGGTCCTCGACCTCCGACCTGATCGGGCGCAAGAACATCTACCGCGTCTACCTGGGCGTCGGCGCGCTGATGTACCTGATGATCGCGCTGTTCGGGGACACATCCAAGCCGCTCTTCGTGCTCTGCGCGCTGGTCATCCTGTCCTTCTACGGCGGCGGGTTCGCGACGATCCCCGCCTACCTGAAGGACCTGTTCGGCACCTACCAGGTGGGCGCCATCCACGGACGGCTGCTGACGGCCTGGTCCACCGCGGGCGTCCTCGGCCCGCTGATCGTCAACTGGATCGCCGACCGGCAGGAGGAGGCGGGCAAGGAGGGCCCCGAGCTGTACGGGACCTCGCTGTTCATCATGCTCGGCCTGCTGGTCGTCGGGTTCGTGGCCAACGAGCTGGTGCGGCCGGTGCACGCCAAGTACCACGTGAAGGAGGGCGTCCATGTCGCAGAACCCGCCTGAGGGCGCCGGGCGCCGCGGGCTGATCGCCTTCTCGTGGTTGTGGGTCGGGGCGCCGCTCGCCTACGGCCTCTTCGAGCTGGTCCGCAAGGCCACCCAGCTCTTCACGGGCTGACTCCGCGACCGGCGTCGCCCACGGTGCGCCTCGTTCCCGCGGCAGGGGACGGGGCGCACCGGCGTGTCGTGTCCGACGTCACCCGCGCCGCAACTCCCCGAGCGCCGTAGACTGTAGACGATGGACAACGGGGTGTGCCCAGGGTCTCCAGGATCAGGGTGTTGATCAGGGTGTTCAGGAGGGGATGCGATGCTGTCCACCGGTCTGCCGCAGGGCGCCGTGCCCAAGCTGGAACGCCCCGGTCCGCTCCGGGACCGCGTCTACGAGGCGCTGCTGGAGCTCATCACCACCCGCGCGCTGCGGCCCGGACAGCACCTGGTGGAGAGCGAGCTCGCCGGTCACCTCGGAGTGTCCCGCCAGCCCGTCCGCGAGGCGCTGCAGCGGCTCAACACCGAGGGCTGGGTGGACCTGCGCCCCGCCCAGGGCGCCTTCGTTCACGAGCCGACCGAGGAGGAGGCCGACCAACTCCTCACCGTGCGCACGCTGCTGGAGGCCGAGGCCGCCCGGCTCGCCGCTGCGAACGCGGGCAAGCCGGGCATCGAGCGGCTCGAGGCGCTGTGCGCGGAGGGCGAGGCGCTGGTCGCCGCGGACGACGTCGACGGCGCGGTGGAGGCCAACGCGCGCTTCCACGCCGCGGTGATGGAGCTGGCCGGCAACGCCGTCCTGGCCGAACTGGCCGCGCAGGTGGACCGGCGGGTGCGGTGGTACTACACGCCGATCGCCCGGCAGCGCGGCGCCCAGTCGTGGACCGAGCACCGCGCGCTGATCGCCGCGATCGCCGAGCGGGACGAAGCGGGGGCGACGCGGCTCATGCGCGAGCACACGGAACACACCCGGCACTCCTACCACGCCCGCCCCAAGGGCTGACCGCGCCGCGGCGGGGACGGGCGCCCCGGTAGTGGGCGCCGCCTGCAAGGGGTGCCCACGGCTGCCCCGCGGCGCCGGTCTCCGGCCAGGTGTCGTGCGCCGTGGTCACCGCCGCTCGAGGGCGGCGGCGACCTGATCCATGACGTGCTGCCAGTGGGCCCGTCGCCGTTCGCGCTCCTCGGCGCTCGCCAGGTGCTCCTGGTGGAGGCGCAGCGTCGTGCGGGCCCCGTCGGCCGCGGGGCTGAGGGCGATCTGGACCGTGGTCGTGCCGTGGGTGACGCGGATGCGGTCCGCCGTGCGGTAGCCGCGCACCTCGCCCGTGACCCCGTCGGCCGTCCGGTAGGGGGCGCCCCTCTCCGGGGTCAGGACCGCACCGGCGCCGAGCCAGAGGGCGATGCCGTCGGGGCCGCTCACGAACTCCCATACGGCCTCCACCGGGTGGGGCAGGGTGCGGGACACGCCGATCTGCCAGCCGGCGTCCTGGGTGAGACCTGTGGGCATGGCGGTCATCCTTCCTCGGAGTGGCGGGCGCGCAGCGCCCTGACCTTGTGGCGGTTGCCGCAGTGCTCCATGGAGCACCAGCGGCGGCGGCCGGGGCGCGAGGTGTCGACGTAGACCAGGTGGCAGTCCTCGGCCGCGCAGGTGCGGATGCGGTGCGCGAAGGGCCCGGTCAGCAGCTCGACGGCGTCCCGGGCGACGGTGGCCGTCAGGTGCGTGCCGGTGGGCGTGCCGGCCCACTGCCGCGTCCCGTCGGGGGCGACGGCGGGCGCCATGGCCGGACGGGCGGCCGCCTCGTTCAGGGTCTCCAGGTCGCCGGACGGGGGGTGCTCGCCGCGCGTGCGGGCGAGGACCACCCGGAACAGCGCGTCACGCAGCGCTCGGGCGTCGGCCACCTCCGACGCGGAGACGTCCAGCGCGGGTGTCGGGGTCAGCCGCGAGCGTTCCGCCCAGGCGGCCAGGTCGGCGGGCTCGTGCAGGACCTCGTAGCGGCGGTAGGGGCCGGGGCCGCCGGTGGTCAGCAGTTCCAGGCAGAGCGCGCCGGGGTCGAACCGGTAGGCGGCACCGGTGTGGGAGCGCAATGTCAGCCCCGGGGGCGCGACGGAGTCCATGTAACCACTTTAACCGGTTACACGATGCCCGGCCAGACGGAAGGCCCGCTGCCATCGCGGAGTTCCGGTGCTTCGCAGAGGTCCGCGAGGCACAGTCCGTCCGTCCTGACACTGATCAAGACCCGCCCGCGGCTGCTAGTTTCCCCGTTGCGTATTCCGTGCGAACCGAGGAGGCCGCGTCATGTCCCCGTCCGACTTACCGTCCGACTTACCGCCCCGGGTGGGCGTCTGGCTGATCGGGGCCAGGGGCTCCGTCGCCACCACCGCCGTCGCGGGCTGCGCGGCCCTGACCGCCGGACTGCGCCCGCCGACCGGGATGCTCACCGAGACACCCCCCTTCGCCCGCAGCGGGCTGCCCCCGCTCACCGCCCTCGTCTTCGGCGGTCACGACACCGCCGAGGGTCCGCTCGCCAAGCGCGCCGAGGCACTCGCCGGGGCGGGCGTCCTGCCCCACGGTCTGCCGGACGCCGTCCGGGCCGAACTCGAGGACGCCGACCGCGAGATCAGGGCGGGAGCGACCGAGGACGCCGACGGCGTCACCGAGCGACTGGCCGACGACATCGGGGAGTTCGCGCGGCGGCGCGGACTGCGGCGGGTCGTGGTGGTCAACGTCGCCTCCACCGAGCCGCGGACCGACGGCCCCGGACTTCCGCCGAGCGCGTTGTACGCGGCGGCCGCGGTGCGGGCCGGCTGCCCGTACGTGAACTTCACCCCCTCCGCGGGCATCCAGCACCCGGCGCTCGCCCCGCTCGTCGAGGAGAGCCGACTGCCGTACGCGGGACGGGACGGCAAGACCGGGCAGACCCTGCTGCGGGCCGTGCTGGCGCCGATGTTCGCCCAGCGCGCCCTGGACGTGCGGGCCTGGTCGGGCACCAACCTGCTGGGCGGCGGCGACGGCGCGGCACTGGCCGACCCGGCGGCCGCCGCCGCCAAGAACGCCGGCAAGGCGCGGGTCCTCGCCGACGCGCTCGGCACCCTGCCGGAGGGCGGCACGCACATCGACGACGTCCCCGCGCTGGGCGACTGGAAGACGGCCTGGGACCACATCGCCTTCGACGGCTTCCTCGGCACCCGGATGGTGCTGCAGACCACCTGGCAGGGCTGCGACTCCGCGCTGGCCGCGCCGCTGGTGCTGGACCTCGCCCGCATCATGGCCCGGGCAGGGGAGCTGGGTCTGACGGGGCCCGTCGGTGAGCTCGGGTTCTACTTCAAGGACCCGGTGGGGGAGGGGCCGGTCGCGCTCGGCGAACAGTACGGCCGCCTGCTGGAGTTGGCGCGACGGCTGGCGGCCGGCCGATGAGCGCGGCCCGGGACTGGGCCGAACTGCTGCGCGTCCCCGCGCTGTTCACCGTGCCCGGCGACGCGCTGGCCGGCGCCGTCGCGGGCGGCGGACGGCCCCGGACCCGCACCCTCGGCGCCGTCGCCGCCTCACTGTGCCTGTACGCGGCGGGCATGGCCCTCAACGACTGGGCCGACCGCGAGGAGGACGCGAGGGAGAGACCGGGGCGGCCGCTGCCGTCCGGGCGTATCCGGCCGGGGGTCGCGCTGGCCGCCGCCGGAGGGCTCACCGCGGCGGGCCTCGGCTGCGCGGCCCTGGCCGGCCGGAGCACCGCGGCCGTCGCGGCCCCCCTGGCGGCCACCGTGTGGGCCTACGACCTGCACCTCAAGCACACGCCGCTGGGACCGGCCGCCATGGGCGCCGCCCGCGCCCTGGACCTGCTGATGGGCGCCGCCTCCACCGGGGCGCCCCTCCGCGCGCTGCCGTCCGCCCTGGCCGTGGGCGCGCACACCTGCGCCGTCACGGTGGTCTCCCGCCACGAGACCCGCGGCGGCGCGGTGCGGCCGTCCGTGGCGGCCCTGGCGGTGACCGCCGCGGTCACCGCGGGGCTCGTGCGGAGCGCCGCTCGCACGAGTGGGGGCGACGAGGGCGGTCCGTCACGGCGTGGTCGAGGCGAGGACGCGCGCCTCGGGGCCGCGCCGGGCCCGGCCGTCGGCGGGCGGTCCGGGTCCGCGTCAGGGGCCGTCACCGGGATCGGGCGTCGGCCTCGTGCCGCGTCGCCCCCCACCGGCGTGGCGCCGCCCGCACACACCGGGCGACCGGACGGCCCCGAACGCCGTCCGGCCCCCCTCGGCGGGGGTCCCGGTGATCGTCCGGCCCCGCCCGGCGGAGGCCACGGTGCAGGCCCGGCCCCGCGGGGCGGAGGTCCCGGTGGCCGCCTCGCCCCGTTCGCCGCGGGCCTCGGTGGCCGCCTCGCCCCGTTCGCCGCGGGCCTCGGTGGCCGCCTCGCCCCGTTCGCCGCGGGCCTCGGTGGGCGTCCGACCGCGTTCGCCGCGGGTCTCGGTGGCCGTCCGCCCCCGCTCGCCGCGGGCCTCGGTCGTCGCCTGACCCCGCCGGCCGCCGCGGCGTTCGCGGTGACCGCCGCCCGCCCCCTGCTGCACGCCGTGCTCAACCCGTCCCCCCAGCTGACCCAGCGCGCCGTCGGCGGCGGGATCCGCGCCCTCGTCCCCCTGCAGGCCGCCCTCGCGGCCCGGGCCGGCGACCCCGCGACCGCCCTCCTCACCGCGGCCCTCGCGCCCGTCGCCCGCCGCCTCGGCCGGAAAGTGAGCCTCACATGAGAACGAGCACGAGCGACACCCTTCCCTTACGCCCCTTACGCCTCGGCTACGGCACCAACGGCCTCGCCGACCTCCGTCTCGACGACGCCCTCGCCCTGCTCGCCGACCTCGGCTACGACGGCGTCGGACTCACCCTCGACCACATGCACCTCGACCCGCTCGCCCCCGATCTCGCCGCCCGCACCGCCAAGCTCGCCGCGCGGCTGGCCGCACTCGGCCTGGCGGTCACCGTCGAGACCGGCGCACGCTACGTCCTGGACCCGCGCCGCAAGCACGGTCCCTCCCTGCTCGACCCCGAGCCGGAGGACCGCGGCCGCCGCGTCGCCCTGCTGCTGCGGGCCGTCCGGGTGGCCGCGGACCTCGGCGCACACGCCGTGCACTGCTTCAGCGGGGTCATCCCGCCCGGCACCGACGAGGACGCCGCCTGGATGCGGCTCGCGGAGGCGCTGAACCCCGTGCTGGCCGCGGCCGAGGCATCCCGGGTCGCCCTGGCGATCGAGCCGGAGCCCGGGCACCTGCTCGCCGACCTGGCCGGCTTCCACCGGCTGCGCCGTCTCCTCGGTGACCCTCGGCCGCTGGGTCTGACCCTGGACATCGGCCACTGCCAGTGCCTGGAACCCCTGCCGCCCGCCGACTGCGTCCGCGAGGCCGCGCCCTGGCTGCGGCACGTGCAGATCGAGGACATGCGCCGCGGCGTCCACGAGCACCTCCCGTTCGGCGAGGGCGAGATCGACTTCCCCTCCGTGCTGGCCGCGCTCGCCGCGGCGGACTACCGCGGGCTGACCGTCGTGGAACTGCCCCGCCACTCCCACGCGGGACCCCGGTACGCCGAACACTCGCTCTCCTTCCTCCACCGGGCCGCGCACACGGCCGGGGTGGCGACGACGGCACGGGCCACGACGGCGGCGGACGTCACTACGACGACCCGCGCGGCGACCGCGTCCTCCGCCGCGACCACGCCCTCCATGCCGCCCCCGCCCTCCGCCCCCACGACGGCGGCGCCCGCCGGGACCCGGCCCTCCGCCACGACCGGACCCCTTGCGGGGACCTCGCCCTCCGCCACGACCGGACCCCTCGCTGGGACCCGGCCCTCCGCGACAGCTGGACACCTTGCCGGGACCTCGCCCCCCGCCACGACCGATGCCCCCGCCACCACCCCGCCCTCCACCACCACGGCCACCGAAGGGAGCACCGCATGACCGCCGGTCCCGGTCCCGACCCCGACCCCGCTTCCCAGGACACCCTCCACGCCGCACCCCCGGCGTCCGTCCCGTCCCCGACGACCGAGCGCCGCGCCCGTCTCGCCGCCCGGCTCCCGGCCCCCGCACGGGATTGGCTGGAGGACGCCCTCACCACCGTGGCCGAGGAGTCCGGCACCGCCGCTGCCCGGGGGGCCGACACCGCCGCGGCCGGGGAGTCCCGCACCCCCGCGGCCGGGGTCTCCGGCCTGGAGATCCGCTTCGCCGAGGCAGGCCGCCGCGTCGGCCCCGACGCCGCCGACGACGCCCGGATCCTCCTGCTGCACGCCGCCGGGGCCGGCCCCGGCACACTGGCCCGCCTCTACCGCCAGGGCACCGCCGCCGAACGCCGCGCCGTGCTCCACGCCCTGCCCGCACTGGTCCCCGGCGACGAGGCGCTGGACCTCGTCGAGGACGCCCTGCGCACCAACGACACCCGGCTGGTCGCCGCCGCCCTCGGCCCCTACGGCGCCCGCCACCTGCCCGCCCACCCCTGGCGGCACGCCGTCCTCAAGTGCCTCTTCACCGGCGTCCCCCTCGACACCGTCGACCGGCTCGCCGAACGCGCCCACGGCGACGCCGAACTCGTGCGCATGCTGGGCGACTTCGCCGCCGAACGGGGTGCGGCGGGCCGCACCGTGCCCGCCGACCTGTACCGCGTCCTGGCCCTCACCGAACCCGCTCCCGCCTCCGCCCCACAGGAGACACACTGATGCGCATCTTCGACCCCCACATCCACATGACCTCCCGCACCACCGACGACTACGAGGCGATGCGCGCCGCCGGAGTGCGCGCCGTCGTCGAGCCCGCCTTCTGGCTCGGCCAGCCCCGCACCTCGCCGGCCAGTTTCGTCGACTACTTCGACTCCCTGCTCGGCTGGGAGCCCTACCGGGCCGCCCAGTACGGCATCGCCCACCACTGCACCCTCGCGCTCAACCCCAAGGAGGCCAACGACCCGCGCTGCACTCCCGTCCTCGACGAACTGCCCCGCTACCTGGCCAAGGACGGCGTGGTCGCGCTCGGCGAGATCGGCTACGACTCCATGACCCCGGCCGAGGACCACGCGCTGGCCGCCCAGCTGCAACTGGCCGCCGACCACGGCCTGCCCGCCCTGGTCCACACCCCGCACCGCGACAAGGTCACCGGACTGCGGCGCACCCTCGACGTGGTGCGCGAGTCGAAGCTGCCCGTCGACCGGGTGCTGGTCGACCACCTCAACGAGACCACCGTCGCCGAGGCCAAGGACAGCGGCGCCTGGCTGGGCTTCTCCGTCTACCCCGACACCAAGATGGACGAGGACCGCATGGTCGCCGTGCTGCGGGCCTACGGCCCCGAGCGCGTCCTGGTCAACTCCGCCGCCGACTGGGGCAGGAGCGACCCGCTGAAGACCCGCAAGGTCGGGGACGCGATGCTCGCGGCGGGCTTCGGCGAGGACGACGTCGACCTGGTGCTGTGGCGCAACCCGGTCGCCTTCTACGCACTGAGCGGCCGCCTCGACCTGACGCCCGCCGACGCCGCCGCGGCCACCCACGAGGGCAACTCCATCCTGCGCGGGGGCGAATGACGATGCGCTTCCGGCACCCGGACGGCTCCGTCGTCCACCTCGCCTACTGCACCAACGTCCACCCCGCCGAGACCCTCGACGGCGTCCTCGCCCAGCTCCGCGACCACTGCGAGGCCGTCCGCCGACGGCTGGGACGCGACCGGCTCGGCATCGGCCTGTGGCTGGCCCACGACGCGGCCCGCGCCCTGGACACCGACCCCGCGGCCCTGCGCCGGCTGCGCGACGAACTCGACCGCCGCGGCCTGGAGGTGGTCACCCTCAACGGCTTCCCCTACCAGGCCTTCGGCGCCGAGGAGGTCAAGTACCGCGTCTACCGGCCCGACTGGGCCGACCCCGAACGCCTGGAGCACACCACCGCCCTGGCCCGCGTCCTCACCCGGCTGCTCCCCGAGGACGCCGCCGAGGGCACCGTCTCCACCCTGCCCCTGGCCTGGCGCACCGCGGACGACGGCGAACGCGCCGCGGCGGCCCTGACCGCCCTGCGCACCCTGGGGCGCGGGCTCGACCGGCTCCACGAGGAGACCGGCCGCTCGGTCCGCGTCGGACTGGAGCCGGAGCCGGGCTGCGTGATCGAGACGACCGCCGACGCCGTCGCCCCGCTCACCGAGATCGGCCACCCGCGCGTCGGCGTCTGCGTGGACACCTGCCACCTGGCCACCTCCTTCGAGGACCCCGGCCCCGCCCTCGACGCCCTGGCGGCGGCCGGCGTCCCCGTCGTCAAGTCGCAGCTCTCCGCCGCCCTGCACGCCGAGGACCCCGGCGACCCGGCCGGACGCGAGGCGCTGGCCGCCTTCGCCGAGCCCCGCTTCCTCCACCAGACCCGCGCCCGCACCCCCGACGGCGCCCTGCACGCCGTCGACGACCTGCCCGAGGCCCTCACGAGCGGGGCGCTGCCGCGGCAGGCGCCGTGGCGCTCCCACTTCCACGTCCCGCTGCACGCCGCCCCCGCCCCGCCGCTGACCTCCACCCTGCCCGTGCTGCGGGACGCCCTCGCCCACCTGGTCGGCGGCCCCGTCCCCCGCACCCGCCACCTCGAGGTCGAGACCTACACCTGGCAGGCACTGCCGCCCGCGCTGCGCCCCCGCGACGCCGGCGGACTCGCCGACGGCATCGCCGCCGAACTCGCCCTCGCCCGCGACCTGCTGACCGACCTCGGCCTCAAGGAGCTGCCGTGACACCCTCGGTGAACCCGCTGCTGGTCCTCGACGTCGTGGGACTGACCCCACGCCTCCTGGACCACATGCCGCACCTGAAGTCCCTGGCGCGCGACGGCTCCCGCGCACCGCTGGGCACCGTGCTGCCCGCCGTCACCTGCGCCGCGCAGTCGACCTTCCTGACCGGCACGCTCCCCTCCGAGCACGGGATCGTCGGCAACGGCTGGTACTTCCGCGAGCTCGGCGACGTCCTGCTGTGGCGGCAGCACAACGGGCTGGTCGGCGGCGACAAGCTCTGGGACGCCGCCCGCCGGGTCGCCCCCGCCTACACGGTGGCCAACATCTGCTGGTGGTACGCGATGGGCGCCGACACGGACATCACCGTGACCCCCCGCCCCGTCTACTACGCCGACGGCCGCAAGGAACCCGACTGCTACACCCGGCCGCCGGCCCTGCACGACGAACTCACCGACGCGCTGGGCACGTTCCCCCTCTTCAACTTCTGGGGACCCGGCGCCGACCTGGTCTCCAGCCGCTGGATCATCGACGCCACCCGCCACGTCCTGCGCACCCGGCGGCCCGACCTCGCCCTGTGCTACCTGCCCCACCTCGACTACGACCTGCAGCGCTACGGCCCCGACGACCCGCGCTCGCTGCGGGCCGCCACCGAACTGGACGCCGCAGTCGCCCCGCTCCTCGACCAGGCCCGCGCCGAGGGCCGCACCGTCGTCGCGCTCTCCGAGTACGGCATCACCCCGGTGTCCCGCCCCGTCGACGTCAACCGCGTGCTGCGCCGCGCCGGACTGCTGGAGGTGCACACCCAGGACGGCATGGAGTACCTCGACCCGACGACCTCCCGCGCCTTCGCCGTCGCCGACCACCAGATCGCCCACGTCTACGTGCGGCGGCAGGAGGACCGGGAGACGGTCCGCGCCCTGCTGGCCGAGGTGCCGGGCGTCGCGGAGATCCTCGACGACGCGGGGAAGAAGGCGAACGGCCTCGACCACCCGCGCGCCGGCGAACTGGTCCTGGTGGCCGCGCCGGACAGCTGGTTCACCTACTACTACTGGCTCGACGACGACCACGCCCCCGACTTCGCCCAGCTGGTGGAGATCCACCGCAAGCCCGGCTACGACCCCGCCGAGCTCTTCATGGACCCCCTCGACCCGTACGTGAAGGTGAAGGCGGCCGGCGCCCTGGCCCGCAAGAAGCTCGGCATGCGCTACCGGATGGCCGTCGTCCCGCTCGACCCCTCACCCGTGGGCGGCAGCCACGGCCGGCTGCCCGAGCGGGACGAGGACGGCCCGCTGCTGCTCTGCTCCGCCCCGCACGAGCTGGGCGACCGCGTCGAGGCCACCGAGGTGAAGAACCTGCTGCTGCGCCTGGCGGGGCTCGCCTGACCCGGCGCCGGTGAGGCCGTCCGGCCCGCGGCGGGACGTCCGTGGAGGACGCC